>VBQB01000216.1 GCA_005887855.1 Verrucomicrobiota bacterium
GCCGAATCTCCCGCCAGTCGCTCCGCCGTCTCCAGTTGCAAGGACCGGAACGAAAGCAGCGGGCGTGGGCGGCCCGGTGATCGATGGAATTATTGTGCGCGGCCTTTATTTGTTGAACCCGAAACAGCAGGAAGTCGTCGTCGATTACTTTCGCAACCTGGCGAGTTCGCCATTTTTCATCATCGACGCAAAAAATCCGGATCGCGTGATCAAATCCAACTCAGTGCCGAACGAGACCGAATGGGCGTTTCCTTACGAGCTTCAGCTCACACTGCGTACGCCCGTGAAATTGCCATGAACTGGTTTCAGCAGAATCGGTGGCTTGGCACTTTCCTGATTGTCTTTGGATTTTGCGCGTTGGTTGCCGGGATCTTTCTCTATTTTGCAACGAGCAAGTGGAGCGTTGCCAAAAAGGAATTCGATACCGCTGCGGCGGAACGCCTTCGGCTTGAGCGTCTCGATCCATTTCCGAACGATGCGAATTACCAGAAAATGAAAGTTTATCTCGAGAAGTACAGCGCCGCGCTCGACAAATTCAAAGAAGAGCTCAAGACAGCTGTTCTTCCGGCGCCGCCGCTCGCCCCCAATGAATTCCAAAGCCGTTTGCGTCAGGTGACAACCATCACCCGTAGCAGGGCGAGCACAAACAAAGTAAAGCTCCCGGACAAGTTTCAGCTCGGCTTCGACGAATTTACCACGACCTTGCCAAATACGGTCGCGGCGCCGCTGCTCGGGCAAGAGCTATCCCAAATCCAAATGCTCATAAATATCTTGGTGGACGCCCGGGTGGACAGCGTGAGCTCCTTTCAACGGGCGCCCTTGCCTGAAGAACACGAAGCCGCGCCTGCGCCAAGGGCAACTCCAACCCCAGTCCCCGGGCGAAAGGCGGCCCCGGCCCGCGGACAAAAGCCGGCTGCCGTGAGCACGGCCGAGCCCAAATTGCTCGAGCGCAACGTTGTTAATCTGACGTTTAAAGCTACGCCATCTGCTGCGCGCAAAGTGTTGAATCAGATCGCAGGTTCGACCGGACAGTTCTTTATCATTCGTACTCTGTACGTTCGGAATGAAAAGGACAAAGGCCCGGCGCGCGAAAAGACGGCCGAGACAAATGTGGCCGCGACCGAACCGGCGAATGCTGCGAGCAATGCCCCGCTTAATTTTATCGTTGGAAATGAGCACATCGAAATCTCGGCCAGAATCGAGATGGTGAGATTTACATTTTAACCACGGATTGCACGGATAACACGGATTAGAAGATGATTCACGAGGAGTTAAGCGGCACGATAATCGGGGCTGCGCTGGAAGTGCTCAACGAATTAAAACCGGGACTGGACGAAAAACTCTACGAACGTGCAATGATCATTGAATTGAAGCACCGCGGACACAGTGTTTCAGTCCAAAGCTCGTTTCCGGTTTCTTATCGCGGGGAATTAATTGGCAAACTCAGTCCGGACCTGATTGTCGACGATGCCGTGATCGTCGATCCCAAAGTGGTCTCATGCTTCAGCGACACGCATGTAGCTCAAATGATCGGGTATTTGAACATCACGAGCTTGGACCTGGCCATGCTTATTAATTTTAAGAATGCACGATCGGAATGGAAACGAGTGTTGCGCTCGCAAGAACCTGACGAACGCAACAACCCTGATCTTCATGCCTGAGTCTTCTTATTCGTGCTATCCGTGTAATCCGTGGTTTCTCATGCTTTATTCGTGACCATTGGTGTTCATTCGTGGTTAATCGTTAATCGTGGCGAAGCCTGTGGACTGGATTAAGGCGCATTACGATCGTGTCGCGCTCGTCGCGGCTGCGATCTTTCTTGTCATCTGCGCCATTTCCATTTGGTGGAGCGCCGCACAGTTCGGAAATAAATTGGCCGCGCAGCAGCAGACTCCAGCAACCTTCCCAATGGAAATTCGGCGGGCGTTCGGGGCTTTTCGTTCCGGAAAAACATTTCATCGGCGCCAACAACCTGCCGGCGACGCTGCAAACCACAGTGGTACATCCGCCCGTGCCGAACGAGTGGTTCGAGCAATTTGGCCTGCCGGTCGAGAATGCGGATGTCCTCGATGAAGATCCCGATAACGACGGCTTCACCAATCTCGATGAATGGAAGGGACAGACCAATCCAACGGATAAGGATTCGCATCCTGATTATCTCACAAAGTTAAGCTTGGAGTCAGCCACCGAGGAACCTTTCCGGTTCATGTTTTCATCGTGGGTCGGCGACACATTTGCGATTAACGCCATCGATCAAAGCGAGCCAACGCAATTCTTGAAAAAGGGAGATACCATCCGCGGCACGCGCTTCAAGATCGTAAAGTTCACGGAAAAATATCAACCGAACCAATACGGCACCAATGTCGATGTGTCCGAGTTACGTCTCGAGCATGAAGACACCAAAGAGCAGCTCACACTCGTGAAGGAAAAGGTCGCCATGTCGCCCGAGTCGGTCGCGACCTTCGCTTATTCCTGGGGCGGGCGGCGGGAATTTGAAGTGAGAAAAGATCAAGAATTTTCCTTGAAACCGTTGGAGGAGATCAAATATAAGCTGGTGGATGTTCAGTCGAACAAGGCAGTGATCATAAACACTCAAAAGCCAAATCAGCCAATCGAGGTCGGTCCTGCCCCTCCATAAATTGCTTATGAAGAAAATTCCCCAGAGTCCCAACGCGCATCACAAACTGTCCTGGCACGCTTTAAAATTAGCCCAGCGTTTTAACGCTGGGTCACAATGGAGTTTTGTTTTCCCGAGTCCCAAGGAGGGACGACAGAAGTCCGGCGTGTCGCCGAAAGGGAACACAGACTTGCAGTCTGTGCGGCCAGCGGAGTTTTACTCCGCTGAATCCCGCATAGCGGACAGAATGTCGGCTGGCCGCACAGGGCACAGCCCTGTGTTCCATTTGGGCAAGACACCCAATTTGCGCGCCCTAGCACCGCTTCTCCTCACACTCATCGCCGTTTGGTCGTCGATGTTTTGTACCCTGAGCCTTGCCCAAACTGTAGATTCCGTTTCGCAGCGGGAGGTGCAACGGCGTCAGGCCGCCCTGCCGCGAGGCGAAGAGGCCCTGGCGCGGGGCAAGGCCGCCATGCAAGCGAAGAACTTTGCGCTCGCCCATCAGGAATTCCGGACAGCCGTCAGATACCTGCCGGATGCGATAGTCTCGGGGAAGGCGCACGACGACGCGGTAGACGGTTTCTGCAAGAGCGGAGTGAAATTGGCGGAACAGCGAATCGCGGAAGGCAACTACGCTGAGGCAGAGGTGATCGTGAGTGAGATTTTGGATCCTCGCTACGATCCAAACTGCCGTCCGGCGGCAGAGCTGCTCGCCCACTTGCAGCAGCCCGGTTATTTCAACAAGACGATGACCCCGAAGTTCATCGCGAAAGTCGAAGAAGTAAAAAGGCTCCTCACGGAAGCGGACGGCTACTACCAGTCGGGCCGATATGATCTCGCCTTTAAGAGGTACGACCAAGTGCTTAATCTCGATCCGTACAATGTGGCCGCGCGCCGCGGCCAGGAAAAGATCGACAATACCAAGTATCATTACGGCGAAGAAGCGTATAACGAGACCCGAGCGCGCAATATGTGGCAGGTGGAAAAAGCTTGGGAAGAACCGGTTCGCCAATACGGCCAGGCCGTCAACCCATACGCAGACGCTTTCGCCAGAGACGCGAGCGGAACAGCCCGGATTACGACCAAGCTGAACACGATCATTATTCCGCGCGTTGAATTTCGCGATGCCAGTATTCGCGAGGCGATCGATTTTCTGCGGCAACAAGCGGTGGCGAACGATCCTGCCACGGAAGGAAAGAAAGGCGTCGATATTGTTTTGCGTTTGACGCCGCTCGGTCAAGTTGCTCCTCCTTCGGTGCCGGTCGAACCTGCCGCTGGACCGGCGGCGCCACCTGCCGCTCCTCCCGCCGGGGCTGCGCCGCAAGGAACCGCTGCACCGGGAACGACCCCAGTTTCCGCGCGTCCCATCGTTAATCGCGCAGTAGTAGCCGCGCCGGCGATTTCGCCAGCCGAGGCGCGCATCACCATTACTCTGAATCAAATCCCGCTTGGCGAAGCGCTGCGCTACATTGCGAACCAGGCTGGCTTGAAAGTGAAGGTCGAACCTTACGCGGTAGCGATCATTCCGATGAGCGAACAGAGCAATGACTTGATCACAAAAGAATATCGCGTCCCACCCGATTTCATTAGCACCTCGGTAACTGCTGGGTATTCAGCGCTGCAGGCGGGCGCTTACAAAACAAAGACAGGAGCAGCAGCTCCCACGGGCACAGGAAAAGATACACAGGAAACCACTGGCGGACAGCAACTCGTAACCCGTGAAGGGGCAAAGGATTTCCTCGAAGCGCAGGGTGTTCCCTTCCCCCCGGGGGCGAGCGCGAACTTCCTGCCCCAGAGCAGCCGCCTGATCGTTCGTAACACGCAGGACAATTTGGACCTGGTCGATGCGTTGGTCGAGCAGGCAACTGTGGCTGGTCCTAAACAGGTCGAAATCGAATCAAAGTTTATCGAGATTACGCAGAACAATCTGAAAGAACTCGGCTTTGATTGGCTGCTCGGCCCGTTCAAGGTTGGCAGCAAAGGGGCCTATGGATCTGGGGGAACATCGGGGCTGCTGACTGGACCTGGTGTGGGGTCTGACCCCAACTTTCCGCTTTCGCCAAACGCTGTAAATCCTGCGAACCCAAACACTCTCTCCTCCGGTCAACTTCCAGTCACCTCCGGAAATCGCAGCGGAAACATGGCGATTAGCGCGAATGCAATCGACGCACTTTTATTTCCAACGTTGGGAACCAGCACCGTGGCTCCTGGAATTTTTGGGTTGGCTGGCGTTTTTACCGATCCGCAATTTCAAGTCGTCATTCGCGCGCTCAATCAGAAAAAAGGCATCGATCTTCTCTCCGCGCCGAAAGTGACCACCAAGAGCGGCGGAGCCGGTGGAACCGCCCCAATAACCATTTCCGTCGTGACACCAACTACGCCTGCGACCTTTGAAACTCGAAATACGGGCGTCACTCTCGAGGTTGAACCAGTGGTAGGACCGGACGGCGTGACCATCGACCTCAGTATGGTGCCGCAGGTTGTTGAGTTTGAAGGCTTCATCAATTATGGCAGCCCCATCAATGCGATCGGTGTCAACACCATCACAGTGGGCGGGGTACCGATTACAACCGTCTCCACTCCAGTTCTTCTTACAAGCAACGTGATTAACCAGCCGATCTTTAGCACGCGCAAGGTGACCACGAGCGTGAGCGTGTGGGACGGACAAACAGTCGTGCTTGGCGGTTTGATGCGAGAGGATGTGCAGAAGACGGAAGATAAGGTCCCGATCATCGGCGACATTCCGTTCATCGGTAGGGCCTTTCGCACGAATGTCGACCAACACATCAAGCGCAACCTGATAATCTTCGTGACCGCGCGCCTCATCACGCCTGGCGGCCAGCCGGCGAATCTGGGTGAGGAGGAAGAAGAGGGGCTGCTGCAGCCTCCGCTGTTGCCAGAGGTCCCGGCATACAAGAAATAAACGGCTGGCATTCCCTTGTAGCCACGGCCCTATGGGCCGTTTCATAGAGGGCGTGCGCACAGGAGCAAAGCAGACCGGCCACAGGCCGGTGGCTACAAGCGCTCGGATGGAACTTGCATTCGTAGCCACGGCTCTGTGAGCCGTCTGGGTTTACTCCTGTGCGCGGACCACCTGGAAACGGCCCATAGGGCCGTGGCTACAGGTGCCATAGTAGCGATGCAAAAACCTCGACGGCACAGAGCGCCGTGGCTATAGGTTTTTCGGGTGAAGCAAGATTTCAGGCGACGACCTCTTCGTCTCGCTCGAGTTTTTGAAGCCAGCCCGCTCTACTTCGTAACCTTTTGCACGCATGACCGTATCCCGTGCTTGGCTCGCCACGAGATCCATTCGGCGTTCGTCCTTTTTGCGCGGCGTGCCCAGCGCGACTTCAACGTAGCCGTTGGCCGATACGTGATCATGCCGGAGCATGTCCATCTCTTCGTCCGCGGCGGACCGGACTTCACACTGGGCCGCTGGGTCGGTCTACTGAAACAAACGCTCGCCCGAGCAGCCAACTTATCAGGAGCGAACACACGGTTTTGGCAGGAAGGGTTTTTCGATCATGCGTTGCGAAGCGACGAGAGCTATTCACAAAAATGGAATTATGTTCGTGAAAATCCAGTGCGCGCTGGATTTGTTAAATCAGCAGAAGAGTGGCCTTATCAAGGTGAGATCGTTTACATCGATCGTGCATGAAATTGTAGGCCGCCGTGTAGCTACGGCCCTGCTGTAGCCACCGCCCTGTGGGCGGTCAAACGCCGGCGGCGAAGAGTGAAATCTGGACGGCTCACAGAGCCGTGGCTACAGGGAGATGATTTCGGTTGTTTTCTTACGTATTGAAGCGCTCGTCGATTTTTTGCTTCGCTTCACCGGCTATTTCGTTAAACAGAAACCATGAAGAAGATCCGGTTCGCCTTCGTCTCCGTCCTCATTGTTCTGATTGTGGCCGGTCCAGCTTTCGGCGGGGGTAAGAAAAAGAAGGCGACGCCAGCGCCGGCATATCAGCAGCCGGTCATATCGAGCGTGAAAGGGAACGCAATTACGGTGAGCGACACGAAAACAACGAGGGCATTCACGATCACGCAGTTCACAGAAATCAACGTGAACGGGCAACGAGCAAACGCTGCCGATTTGAAACCTGGCATGACGGTGAACGTCATAATTGGCTTGGACCCTTCCCACGCCAGCCGAATCAATGCCGCAGATGCGCCAGTGGCCAGGGGCCAAAAGAAGAAGTAAAGATGGGAGCCACCCTGTAGCCACGGCCCTGCGGGCCGTCGAGGGTTTGCAGACAATCGATACGGACCGCCCACAGTGCGGTGGCTACAAGCGCTCGGGATGGAATTTGCAATCTGTAGCCACGGCCCTGTGGGCCGTCCACGTTTTTAAGCGTGCAGACCGGCCACCCACCTTCGCGCGGCTACGGCGCGGCAGGCAGGCCGGTGGCTACAGCAGGGCGCTGAATCTGCTCTGTGAGTCCCTCTGCCGTTTTTCCTTCCGTGCATGAACCCCACCCACCTTCGCGTAGCTGCGGCGTGGCACGCAGGGCGGTGACTACAGCTGAGCGAGCGAGATTACCGTAAAATCTTAGCGTAATTCATGTGATTCGAGGACTTTAAGAACCTTCGCCTGCCACGCCAAAGCCGAGCAAAGGGCGCTTCCTTCGTGAGTCGACATTCGAGCGTTGTCATTCGACGGTGACGGCACCCCCCGCGAAATATTTTAACTTTTTCGAGAACTTCGCCCCGCCGTTTCCGGAGAAGGAAGTAAGACATGGAAACACCAATGCAGACCCCTTTAAAAATAGTCAAAAATCCTTGTTGACTAGATCTGCAAATACTGCGATTAATCCCGCCCTCAGTTAAAAATACCTATATGAAGATAAACAAACTAAACAAACCCTCCAACGCATTTACGCTGATTGAATTGCTGGTCGTCATCGCGATCATCGCCATTCTCGCCAGCATCGCCCTCCCCGTGTTCAGCTCCGTGCAAACACGCGGCTTCCAAACCAAAGACCTCTCCAACGCGAAGCAGATTGGTCTTGCCTGCAAACTGTATGCCGCCGACCACGATGGCCTATATCCGGACAAAGA
>VBQB01000217.1 GCA_005887855.1 Verrucomicrobiota bacterium
TGGATCCAATCACGCACATTCATGCCGTCGCCATAAACCGGCAGCGCTTCGTCACGAAGCGCTTTGATAATCATGAGCGGAATCAATTTTTCCGGAAATTGATACGGTCCGTAGTTGTTCGAGCAGCGCGTCACGAGCGCTTCCTGCCCGTACGTTTTGTAAGACGCGAGCGCAAGAAGATCAGCCGCCGCCTTGCTCGCCGAATATGGGGAGCTTGGATCGAGTGGCGATTGCTCGGTAAATTTCCCGGCGGGACCAAGCGAGCCATAGACCTCGTCCGTGGAAACCTGGATGAAGCGCTGCACACCGTGCCTGCGCGCGGAATCAAGCAGCACACTGGTGCCGACAACATTCGTGTGAATGAAGTTGAGAGGTGAATTGATGCTGCGATCGACATGCGATTCGGCAGCGAAATTAATTACCGCGTAAAATTGATGTTCGGTCATGAGCGCGTCCATCCGATCAGCGTTTGCGATGTCGGCTTTGAAAAATTCGTAGCGTTCGCCATGTTCCTCGACCACGCCATCGAGATTGGCGAGATTGCCCGCGTAAGTGAGCACATCGACGTTGGTCAGGTACGCAGGCTTGTAATGTTGCAAAATATACCGAATAAAGTTGCTCCCGATGAAGCCGCAGCCACCAGTTACGAGAATGCGCATCGCAGCGCGTACTAGCAGTGGCAAGGGCGGCGCGCTAGCAGATTTTCCAATGCTGCGCGATCAATTGGAAGCGTGGAAAACCCGTCTCGCGGAAAGCGGTTGGACGCCGTGGTTAATCCTCGGCCTCGCTGTTTTTCTGCGTTTTTTCCTGCTCGACATCAAGCCGCCGCATTTTGACGAAGGCATCAATGGCTGGTTTGTCGATGCGCACATCGTCAAACAAGGCTTCTACAAATACGACCCGACCAACTATCACGGTCCGCTCCATTTTTACGCGCTGTATCTATCCGAGAGCTTGTTTGGTCGAAATCTTTGGGCGTTACGGTTGCCGGTTGTGCTGGTGAGCATTAGCTGCGTATGGCTTTGCTTTAAGTTCGAGCCATTAATTGGAGGAAGTGTGAGTCGAATGGCCGCGCTGGCGATGGCGGTCTCGCCGGGGTTTGTGTTTTATGGACGCTATTCGATTCACGAAGTGTGGCTCGCGCTCTTCTCGATGGTGTTCATTCTCGGGCTGCTTGGTCTCTGGAAATTTGGAACGCAAAATTATCTCTGGTGCGCCGGCATGGGGGTGGCCGGGATGATCCTGACGAAGGAAACCTATATCATCCACATTGCCTGTGCAGCGATGGCAGTGCCAGTTCTGTTTATTTCCAACGCGCTCAGCCGCCTTCCCGATGCTCGACCCGCGAAACAGAAATGGGACTATGTCGATCTTACAATGGTGCTAGGCGTGAGCATCGCCTTGGTCGTTTTTTTCTATTCCGGAACTTTCTTTTACTCGGGCGGCGTAAAGGGCCTGTATCAGGCGTACCACGCGTGGTTCCAGACCGGCCACGAAGGCCACGGCCATGAGAAACCTTGGTATTACTGGCTAAAACTGATGGGGCGCTACGAAATACCTGCGGCTGGCGGTCTGCTCCTCTGCCTGTTTTGCCAGGGCTTCAAGAATCTTAGTTTGCGTTATCTGGCGATCTATGGAGTCGGAACCCTGATCGCTTACAGCATCGTGAAATACAAGACGCCGTGGTGCATCATCAGCTTTATCTGGCCATTCCTGTTTATTTTTGGCGCGTCGGTCCTGCTTGTTCGCCCCAGATATCGGGCTGCCACATATGCCGCATCAGCCGTTCTCTTGTGTTTTTCACTCGGGTCGGCAATTTGGCTGAACTACTTCCGTTGCACGACTGACACTGAGCCGTACGTCTACGTTCAGACTTACAATGACATCTTCAAACTAACGAAACCGCTGTTGAAATTGGCCAAACGAGATCCGCGATACTACCAATTGACCGGGCATATAGTCCGGGGCAGCCCTTATCCACTGCCGTGGATGCTCGGTGATTTCACACACATCGGCTACTACGAGCACGGAAATATGCCTCAAAACCTCGACGCCGATTTTCTGCTAGTGCAGGAAGACAAAATCAAGCAGGTCGAGTCCAAGCTGCACAACGCCTATTACACCGAGCCGCTCCGGATTCGCAATTACCAGGACACATCGAAGCTCTATTTGAGCCCCAAGGTCTTCAAAGAGTTCTTTCCAGATCGATCGCCGGACTTCCAGGGAAAAGGCCCAGGCTAAAGTCAGATTGCTTTTCAATGAAATGGCTTTCCGCTGGCCTAATCTTTGTCAATTTGTCGACCGTTTGCGGCCTTCTTTTTGGAATGGCCGGGAGTGGCTTGAACCAACTAAGCGCCATTTTCGCCTTTGTATCAGGAGCTGCATTCGCTGTTGCGGCCTATCTCGGGACTTGTGATCCTGCCGTTCAACAGAAGAAGGTAAATTCTCCAGTAGTAGAACGACAACGTTCTAAGGCCGAACGGCGGCCGTTGAAGAGTGTCGCGCGAAAGGGCACGTCACCGCCCGCGAGGCGCTATCCTCATCTGTGGCTTTGGGTAATGGCGGTATGTTTCGCGTTGTTTGCCGTGCGCTCTTTTTGTTGGCTTCTCTACATCGACGGCGACCAATTAAAAATTCAATCGCCGAACAACCTTGGCGATCTTGCGCTGCATATCACATTGATCAGGAATTTCGCGAGTGGCGTCGTGCTTTGGCCGGACAATCCGATCTATGTCTTTAGCAAACTAAGATATCCAGCAGGGATGGATTTGTTCAACGCTCTGCTCTGTTTGCTTCATATCGACTTGATACGCGGATTGGTTTGGACGGGATTACTCGCGTCACTCGCAACGTTTTACGCATTTTTCCGCTGGGCCGGCGCATTTGGTGTCGCCGGTTTCTTATTTAACGGCGGCATAGCAGGCTTCCAATTTTTCAAGACGTTCAAGTTTTTGGATTATCAGGGTGACAAGACAATCGCTTGGAAAAGCATTGCGCTATCCATGTTTGTGACGCAGCGCGGATTGCTCTATGCAATCCCGGCTGGCCTGCTTCTGCTCTGGCATTGGCGCGAAAAATTTTTCCGCGGCGCAATGCCTGTAGCCGAAGCCGGTGACCTCGGAACCCAGACCCAACGCCTTCAGCGAAGCCGGCTACAACCGCTGCCCTTCTGGGTGGAGGTATCCCTCTATGCCTCAATGCCGCTCTTCCACTTTCATACGTTTCTCGCCCT
>VBQB01000218.1 GCA_005887855.1 Verrucomicrobiota bacterium
AGGAATCAAAATGGAAGTTAAGAGAAGTGGATCACAGCCTTCGAACAAAGGGCCAGCTGATTGGTTTACGGGTACCGTCCGAATCGACCCTCTGTTCCAAGCGCCCGATCCCGCACGCGTTGTCTGCGCAAGTGTAACGTTCGAGCCGGGTGCCCGCACCGCGTGGCATACGCATCCACTCGGTCAGACGTTGATCGTCACGTTCGGCCTTGGGTGGGCGCAGCGTTGGAGCGGCCCAATCGAAGAAATCCGGCCGGGCGATGTCGTCTGGTTTGCGCCTAACGAAAAGCATTGGCACGGGGCGACACTGACGACTGCGATGACTCACATTGCCAAGAAACCGGGATACACGATGTGAAAGAGAAATTCGATATGAACTTATCTTTTCAAAACAAAGTCGCACTCGTTACTGGCGCTGGCTCTGGCATGGGGCTGGTCACAGCCAGAGCCTTCGCGGAAGCGGGAGCTGCGGTGGCGCTAGCCGACGTTCACGAGAATGCCGTTCGCTCTGCTGCAGAAGAACTCGTCGCCGCCGGTCACAAGGCGATTGCCATCCGGTGCAATGTCGCTGACGAGGCTGAGGTAGCAGCAATGGTCGAGCAGACTGTATCCACTTTTGGTCGCCTCGATGCGGCGTTCAATAATGCCGGCATACAGTCGCCTGCCGTGGAAACCGCTGATGCCAGCGGGGAAGAATTCGATCGCGTAAACGGGATCAATCTGCGCGGCGTCTGGAACTGCATGAAGTATGAGCTGCGCCAGATGCGCGAGCAGGGAAGCGGCGCCATCGTCAACAACTCTTCGATTGGCGGTCTGATCGGCATTCCCGGCCGAGCAACCTACCATGCATCCAAACACGGAGTGATCGGGCTGACGAAGAGCGCTGCGCTCGAATATGCCTCCAGAGGAATTTGCATCAATGCGGTATGCCCGGGGACGATCAATACGCCGATGGTCGCGGACATGTTGGCTAAGGAACCGGACGCCATGAAAGACATCCTGCGAGACCAGCCGATTGGCCGACTTGGTCAACCGGAGGAGATCGCCGCGGCCGTTCTTTGGCTTTGCAGCCCTGGCGCAAGCTTCGTGATCGGCCACGCGCTGGTTGTCGATGGCGGATACACCGCGCGTTGAGAGGAGAAAGACTGCGATGAGACGCATCTTTTTGGCCTTCGCTTTCGCGATCGCGTTCGTCCACGCCGGTTGCGGCGCAGATAACAGCACGGCCAACAGCGCGCCGCTGAACTCGCCAACTAAAACGTCCACTCTGGAGTCACAAATTATGAAAATCAGACTAAAAATCGCCGATAAGGTAATCACCGCCACGTTGAACGACAACAAGACAACTCGTGACTTTATTTCGCTGCTGCCACTCACGCTGACGATGAACGATTTGTTCCGCAGAGAAAAATTTGCTCATCTGCCGCGAGCGATTTCGGAAGAGGGAAAACGAACCCACACTTACGAAGTTGGCCAGGTGGTTTATTGGTCGCCTGGTCCTGATGTGGCCATCTTCTATCGGAATGATGGCGAGAAGATTCCTAACCCCGGCATAATCGTCATCGGGAAGATAGATTCTGGCGTCGCTGCGTTGGACGTCGCCGGCTCTGTGAAAGTCACGATTGAGCGTCACGATGAGCAATAACATCCAAGAAAAAGTCGTCGTCATCACGGGCGCTAGCAGCGGACTGGGCGAGGCAACTGCGTTCGCCCAAGCCGTCGCCTTTGCCGTGAGCCAGCTGGACGAAGTCGACGTGAACGAAATCCTGTTCCGGCCTACGCACCAGATGCTGTAGCCAAAATTGGCAATTCACACATCGATGCCTATTTCCCGACGCACCTTTTTGAAAACCGCCGCCGCAAGTGCGCTCGGAATCCCGGCGATTCTCTGCGCACAAGCGGTCCCATCGACTCAACGAAAGGAAGCCAACATGGAAATCAAAAGAAGTGGTTCACAACCATCCACCAAAGGACCGGCCGACTGGTTTACCGGTACCGTCCGCATCGATCCGTTATTCCAACCAAACGCTCCAGCTCGCGCGTCCGGCGCAAGCGTTACGTTTGAACCGGGTGCACGCACCGCCTGGCATACACATCCACTCGGTCAGACATTGATCGTCACGTCCGGCATTGGATGGGCGCAGCGTTGGGGCGGCCCGATCGAGGAAATCCGGCCAGGCGATGTAATCTGGTTTGCGCCCGGTGAGAAGCATTGGCACGGCGCTACGCCGACGACCGCGATGACTCATATCGCCATTCAAGAGGCGCTGAACGGCAAGGCCGTTGATTGGATGGAAAAGGTCAGCGACGAACAATACCGAGTGAAGTAAGAAGATGTCGCGCACTTACGAATTCCTGCAGCTCGATGTTTTTACGAGAACGCCGTTCACCGGTAACCCGCTCGCCGTTTTTACCGACGCTAGCGGCCTCACGGAGCAGCAAATGCAAGCGCTCGCTCGCGAGATGAATCTTTCTGAAACAACCTTCATCTTGCCGCGCGAGCCACAGGTTGAAGAGCGGGAGGGGAAGCGAGTGCGCATCTTTACGGTCGAGGAAGAGTTGCCGTTTGCCGGACACCCGACGCTGGGCACGGCGCTGTACCTGCACAATACAGCACCTTCCCGTGCGGATGAGATCGTTCTTGACCTGAATGTCGGGAAAATCGGCGTCCTATTCAGCGCTGACTCAAATAACAAGAGCAATCGTGTCGCCGGCGATGTCTTTGGCGAGATGCGTCAGCGCGACCCGGACTTTGGCCCCACGTTGTCTCGAGATGACGTCGCTGGTGTGCTGCGAGGTGGCGCCGAGCAAATCGCGTCCGAATGGCCGAGCCAAATTGTTTCAACTGGATTGCCCTTCGCGATTGTGCCGATTCGCGATGCCGAGGCTTTGACAAACTTGAAGCCCGATCTTGCCAGAGCAGGCGCGCTGCTCGAAGGGACCGGCGCTCGCTTTTGCTACTTTATTTCTCCGGAACGCGAAGGCTGGCGCGAAGTGCGCGCCCGGATGTTTTTCTATGGTGGAGAAGATCCGGCCACTGGATCAGCTGCTGGTTGTGCCGTCAGTTGGATTGTGCGTCATGGTTTGGCAAAATCGGACGAGCAAATTCTCATCCGCCAAGGGGTCGAAGCTCGGCGACCGAGTGAAATCTTTGTGCGCGCGACACGCGAGGGCGAGAAGGTCACCAACGTTCGAGTTGGCGGATATGCGGTGGAAGTGCTGCGCGGGACTGTAAGTTTGGAAAACTGACACGCGAGTCGGAGGTGCGAGCCGCACGGGCATTGGACTGGCATTAGCGACGAGTGACGAGAGAAGCTGAAGAAAACCGGAAAGTTTCCTTCGTTAGCTTCTGTTAGAATTCAGGGGAGGTGGGCCAGGAAATCGTCGACGATTTTCCACGTTTGCTCTGGCTGCTCCAGCCACGGCATGTGCCCACATTTGTCGATAAACGCGAGCGTCGAATTTTTGATCAGCGAGTGCGCTTCACAAACGTTAGCTTCTCCAGCAAGATCTTGCCGCCCTTGAAGGAGAAGAACGGGAGCGAGGATAGTTTTGAGTTTCGGCCGGATGTCATACTTCCCCCCGGCCTTCAGAAACGCTGGAGGAACGCGGAAATTGTAATCCTTGGGATCGAGTTCCATCGCCATCTGCAAAGCCTTCTTTCGGTCGTAGAAGTAAGCCGAGGTCGCCGCACGTAGACGTTCAAATGCGGCGCGGTCGGAGTCAGCTGCCTCTCGAGA
>VBQB01000219.1 GCA_005887855.1 Verrucomicrobiota bacterium
TACCGCGGTGCGCCTGCATTGGTTAGAGATGAGGATGGCCGCGTCCGCTGCGTCGCGTGTCAGCTCTGCGAATTCATTTGTCCGCCGCGCGCGATCAAGATTATTCCCGGCGAAATCCCCTCAAAAGATCGCTTCGCCAAAGTCGAGAAATATCCCGAGCAATTCGATATCGACATGATCCGCTGCATTTTCTGCGGGATGTGCGAGGAGGTTTGCCCCGAGCAGGCGATTTTTCTGCGTAAAGATTATGCCATCACCGGCTTCACGCGCGCGGAAATGGTGCATCACAAAGAAAAGCTGCTCGAAATCGGCGGGGTTATCCATGGCGTGGTTTTGAAATGGAATGAGAAGAAATAAAGAAATGTCATCCCGAGCCGCGCAGACGGCGAGGGACCATCTAGATTTCAATTGTGAGATCCTTCACTTCGTTCAGGATGACAGAGTAATCGGCGGAGTGATGCATGACGTCGTGTTGAAGTGGAACAAGAAGAAATGAGCCGCGTTGGAATAATGGACTGTTGGAGTAATGGAGTGTTGGCAAGAAGCGCAACTCCATTACTCCATTACTCCATTACTCCATCACTCCAATAACCGATGTCTCCATTCCTCTTCTGGATTTTTGCACTAATGACGCTGATCTTTGGCGCAGCGGTTGTCATCAATCGCAATCCCGTTGCCAGCGCTCTCAGCCTCGTTGTCTCGTTTCTTGGACTCTCGGCGCTGTTCGTGTCGCTCGACGCCTACTTTGTCGGGATTATTCAGGTGCTGGTTTACGCGGGCGCAGTAATGGTGCTTTTCCTTTTTATTATCATGCTTCTTAACCTTCAGGCCGAAGAACAGCGCCGAATCAATCGACTCGCCTCGGCATCGACGATTGACGATGTGCGGAACATCGGTGCGCTACTTTTTCGCAATTACAATCTTCCGTTGCAAATCGTCGGTGTTCTCGTGCTGGTGGCCACGATTGGCGTCGTCCTTTTAAGCAAGCGCGAGCCTCGATAGGATGACTACACTTGGTGATTATCTCCTCGTAAGCGCCATTCTTTTTTCAATTGGGTTCGCCGGAGTGATGGTCCGGCGCAATCTCATCATCATTCTCATGTCACTGGAATTGATGCTTAATGCGGCAAACTTGTCCCTCGTTGCCTTTTCGCGATTCCGAGTCGGTCCAAGCGGCCTGCCCAATTACAACGCGCAGGTGTTTGTCTTTTTCATCATAACGGTCGCAGCGGCGGAAGTCGCGGTGGGCCTTGCCCTCCTCGTCGCGCTGTTTCGTGCAAGGCAGACAACGGACGTCAAAGACATCAGCAGCTTGAAATTTTAGCGGTCCCACGAAACACACGAACATCAAAATGACGAATGACGAATGACGAATGACGAAACAAGCCCGAATACTCAAATGACGAAGAGCCGGTTTGGATCTTTTTCGGCATTCGGATTTCATCATTCTTTCGATATTCGACATTCGTCATTCGTCATTGTTCGCGGGCAATAATGTAATGAACCCACTCCTGCCTTGCCTCATTCTCCTTGCCCCGTTGCTGAGCGCGGCTGTAATCACGTTATTTACGCTTCGATGGAAAACATTGAGCAGCGCGATCTCAATCGCCGCGGTGCTTGTAAGTTTTATCTGCAGTTGTCTGATCTTTGCACACCGAACTGTCGCCGCGACTGAGTTTACATGGATCGGTATCAGCGGCGTCTTCCACGTCCCCCTCGGTCTGACACTGGACCAGTTGAGCAGGACTATGGCCGTGCTGGTTTCGGGTATTGGCGCGGTCATTCACATCTACTCGCTGGGTTACATGCGAGATGACGAAGGCAAGTCCCGCTACTTCGCGGCGCTCTCGCTCTTCATGTTCGCGATGCTCGGCATCGTCTTCGCAAACAATTTCGTGATGCTTTTTATTTTTTGGGAATTGGTCGGCTTTACTTCTTACGTCTTGATCGGCCACTGGTTCTATCGCGACGCGGCTGCGGATGCGGCCAACAAAGCATTCATCACCACGCGCATCGGCGATTTCGGCTTCATGATTGGAATCCTCATGGTTTGGATGGCAACAGGATCTATTGTTTTCGCTGAAATCGCGCCGCGGATGTCGACGTTAGGGGGTCATCCGCTCTTTCTGACAACCGTCGCCCTTTTGATTTTCTGCGGGGCAGTTGGAAAGTCGGCCCAGTTTCCGCTGCACGTCTGGTTGCCAGACGCGATGGAAGGTCCGACGCCTGTTTCCGCATTGATCCATGCCGCGACCATGGTCGCGGCAGGTGTTTACATGCTGGTTCGTGTCGCGTTCGTTATTCAAGGTTCGCCGACCGCGCTTCTAGTCGTCGCGTGGATCGGCACAATCACCGCAGTGATGGCTGCGTTAATCGCAACACAGCAGAACGACATCAAGCGAATTCTCGCATACTCCACACTCTCACAACTTGGTTACATGATGATGGCCGTCGGTCTTGCCTCGAATGATGCAGCCATGTTTCATCTGTTTACCCATGCGTTCTTCAAAGCGCTCCTCTTTCTAGGCGCCGGCTCAGTTATTGTGATGCTTCATCACGAACAGAACATCTGGAAAATGGGAGGGCTTTCCAGGAAACTTCCAATCACATTTGTTACCTTTCTTGTGGGCGCGCTGGCGTTGATCGGGTGCCCGCCGTTCAGTGGATTTTTCAGCAAAGACGCAATCCTTGCGCTCGCCTACGAACGTAACCGTCCGATTTTTGCAGTGGCATTGTTCACAGCGTTCCTGACGGCTTTTTACGTGATGCGCCTGCTCGTGATCGCCTTCTTCGGGAAGCCACGTAGCGATATCGCGCGCGAAAGCCGCGAATCACCACCGGTGATGACGGTGCCATTAATCGTGCTCGCGTTCATGGCGACCGTTAGTGGATTTGCATTCTTCGCGCAAAACTTCCTCACACTCACAGCCGAAAGAGAAGTCGCAATCTTTGTTCCCGCGCTTGCGATCGTTGCTTTGATTCTCGGAAGTGGGTTGGCGATTGCTCTTTACCGCAACCGGGCTACTGACCCGGTGGATCTCGAGCTGTTGCGGCAAAAGTTTTATTTCGACGAGTTCTACAACTGGCTGATTTGCTGGACGCAGGAGCTTCTCGCACGCGTGGCAGCTTTCTTTGATCGATGGATCATCGATGCCGGCGCGGTGGGCGGAAGCAGTCGCGGAACTTGGGGCGTCGGCGCTCTCCTGCGGCTCGTTCAAGTTGGAAACCTGCAAGCTTACGTCTTCCTGTTTGGTCTGGGGGTCGTCGCTATCATCTACTTCGCCGTTTTCCACTCCTAAAATTTTAGCCCACGAAACACACGAACTGGCAATGACGAATGACGAATAACCGAATGACGAATGACGAAAAAGCGCTCTCGGCGCTGTTGGAAGAGTTCGTTATTCGGGTTTCGTCATTCCTTCGTCATTGGTCATTCGTCATTCGTCATTTTTACTAATGGTTCTTTTTATCATTTTCTGCCCGCTCGTAGCGGCCATCTTAATCATGGTCGGCGCACCCGCCCGCAAAACGGCATTAACCGCGTCGGTTTTGACGTTTGCCGCGGCGCTGTATCTCCTTGCGACTTTTGGAGACGGCGAACACGGCTTTCAACACGTCACCTCATTTACGATATCTCCGGAGTGGCGACTGAGCTTCACGACTGGCATCGACGGCTTGAGTCTGATAATGGTGCTGCTTGCTACGATCGTCACGCTGGCCGCAATCTGGTTCACCGGGACAATCGAGAGATATGAGAATGCATTCTATGCCTGTCTCTTGTTCATTTCCGGCGGCGCGATCGGCGCGTTTGCGTCAATCGATTTATTTTTCTTCTATGCGTTTCACGAGCTAGCGCTGATTCCCACGTTTTTATTGATTGGAATCTGGGGAAGCGGAAATCGAGTCTCGGCAGCCTGGAAAATTACAATCTATCTCGCGATCGGCAGTTTCATTTTACTGCTTGGCCTGATCCTGCTTTATCAAAGCGTCCCGTTAGGTTGGCGCAGCTTTGACATTCGTGTATTAACGGTCGGAGCTTCTATGGGTCTAATCCCAGCAGACGCACAACATCACATCTACCTGCTGTTGCTTGTCGGCTTTGGAATTCTCGTTTCGCTTTTCCCGTTTCACACATGGGCGCCGGAAGCTTACGCCTCTGCTCCAGCGCCGGCGGCAATGTTGCATGCAGGAGTGCTAAAGAAATTTGGACTGTACGGCC
>VBQB01000220.1 GCA_005887855.1 Verrucomicrobiota bacterium
TCTTCGACGCTGCCAAACAACTAGCCGCGGATTATCAGCCACTCTTTTGTTACGCCGTCAGCCCGTCTGCCGCGGAGACGATTGTCGATGTTGCCGCGACGATCGGCGCATCGCGTCTCATCCTCGGCGCACCGAAGCGCAACGCCCTCATCAACCTTCTTCGCGGCAATGTCATCCGAGAAGTTTCAAACTCATTACCCGAAGAAATCGATCTGCTTGTTTACGCCTAGAGTTCGATCACCTGCGCAGAGTGGATGTCTTCGCTCGCCCGAATTTGCTCGAGCAACGGCTCGTCCGGCGCAGTATCGAGATTCAATACGGTAAGTGCCGTTCCCCCGGCCTGATTTCGGCTGAGTGACATCGTGGCAATATTTACGCCGTGATCTCCGAGCAAATTGCCGATTCGTCCAACCATTCCCGGCCGGTCCGTGTTTTCTAGCACGAGCACGACACCGTGCGGCCGCGCTTCCACCGGGCGGCTATTGATGCTGACAATACGCGGCGTTGCGCCGAAAAACGCGCCGCCTACCGACACGGTTTTTCCTTCGGCAAAAGCGGAGAGTTCCAGTAAATCGGTGTAATCCCCGAGGGCGCTCAATCGCGATTCCGTAACTTTTAAGCCGAGACTCTCGGCGAACGCCGGCGCGTTCACTTCGTTGACGTCGGTTCCTCCGGCCAGCTGCAAAAAACCTTTCAGGATCGAGCGTGTAATCGCGGTCGTGTCCACTTCGTTTACTTTTCCGCTGTAGTTGACGTTCAAAGTATCGACGCGTTTCGGCGCAATTTGGGAGAGAAACCGGCCGAGTTTCTCGCCGAAGCGCAGATGTGGCCCGATGATCGCCAGTGTTCTTGCATCGAGATTTGGCATGTTGACGGCGTTGCGGATCGTACCTTCGAGGAGCGCGGCACGGATCGATTGCGCAATCTCGATGCCAACGCTTTCCTGCGCCTCCGCCGTGGATGCGCCGAGATGAGGAGTGAGAATTAAATTCGGTGCCGAACGAAGTGCCGAGTCGTTAGGCAGCGGTTCCTTTTCAAAGACGTCGAGCGCCGCGGCTGCCACATGTCGATCTTGCAATGCGTTTACGAGCGCGGTTTCGTCGATGAGACCGCCCCGAGCGCAATTGATAATTCGCACTCCCTGTCTTGCTTTCTGCAAACGTCCAGCATCGAGAAGATGTCGGGTCTCATTCGTAAGCGGTGTGTGCAGGCTAATGAAATCCGCTTCGGCGATTAAATCATCCAATTCGTCAACCAGCTCAATCTGCAAAGCACGGGCGCGCGTCGCGGAGAGATAGGGATCATACGCGATCACCCGCATGCCAAAAGCGATGGCGCGCCGTGCCAATTCACTACCGATGCGGCCCATCCCGATCACGCCGAGTGTCTTGTTATAAAGCTCGACGCCTTCGAAATTTTTTCTGTCCCAATTCTTGCCGCGCACACTTGCATCCGCTTGCGGGATCTTTCGCGCGACACATAGCAAAAGCGAAAACGCATGTTCAGCCGTGGAAACGGTATTCCCCCCCGGGGCGTTGAGCACGACGACGCCGCGCCGCGTCGCCGCTTCGACATCTACATTGTCAACGCCAACGCCGGCCCGGCCAACGACTCGGAGGCTTGCGCCGGCCTTCAAGACATCCGCCGTCACTTTCGTCTGGCTTCGGACAACCAGCGCGCTGAACTCGGGAATGATTTCGAGTAGTTGCGATGCACTCAAGCTCGTTCTCACCGACACCTCCAGCGACCCGTCGCGCGCAAGCTCTGCAATACCGCGTTGGGAAATCGAATCAGCGACTAGGACTTTTGGCGGAACCATTCGGAAACGTTCAACGTCTAATGCTCAACGTCCAATCTGTTGTAGCACGGCCCTCTGGTCCGTTTTGAATGGCTGTGACCAAGAGTACGCGCCGCAGGCGCGTGGCTACAGAATTTATCCGAAAATGACGAGCCGGATGGAATCGGGCAATTGTTGCGCGACATTCGTGGCGACGCTGCCGCGAAGCAGTTTGGCCATGGCGGTGCGCTGCGATGCGCCGATGATGAGATAATCAACTCCCATCGTCGCGGAAAGATCGAGAATGGTTGATGCGGCGTCTTCGCTGACGGCGTAAACGGGCAGCACGCAAATGTCGCGCTCAGCACCGAGCTTCAGCATCATCGACATGATCGCGCTTGCCTCGGGGTTCTCCTGCCACCGCGCGCGGCCGAGTGCCCCTGGACCGCCTCCATAAAAAACGGCAATCTCTCTCACGTAGAGCACGCAAAGTGTTGCTTTGCGCAGTTGCGCTTCCTCCAGCGCGAAACCGAGAACGGGCGTGACCCCACGCGCTGCCACCATGATTTTTTGGCCTTCTTCGAAACGCGGTTCAATTGTTGCGAGGAGATCGGGCGACACCATTTCGGCGACCTTCCGTGTGACAGTCAGCGTGGTGAGGCCCTGTCGTTTCAGCGCGTAGGCGCGCAGGCCCAAGCCGCCGATCAATACGCACGTGACGAAGAAGAGCGCGTCGGGTTTCGTATGCGCGAGCGTGAATTCCACAGCGGCCAGAACCGCGAACGTGAAGCCAAACAGCAGCCGATCATACCATGTGAAATCAATTCTCCGATTGAAGCAGCACGAGCCGACGCTAACGGCGATTGCGCCGACTACACCGATGGCATATAGGCCTGCCAGCGAGTTGAAATCGGCGGCGCTCAGAACAACGATGACTGGCAAGCCGAAGGCGATCAGCAAAGGAAAAATAGGAACGCCGTGGCGATTCAGTCGCTTAAATTGGCGCGGCATCTCGCCGTCTCGCGCCACCATAAAAAGCAGCCCAACCATCGCGACAATCGCCGTGTTCGATGCGCTTAGAAGCAGCAGGAAAAAAACAATTCCCACAATCCAGCCGAACAGGTTTCCGAATTCCGGCGAGACTGTGGCGGCACCGAATTGTTCCCCGATAAAACGCAACATATCCTCCTTGCGCTGCTCGAGCGCGGTAGCGATTTCCGTGGCGCTCGTAAGATGAAGCGTTTGTCCGAGCACGCTCGGCAGCGAGAGCATCGCCCAGCCGAGCAGTGCCGTTGCGAATACGACCTCGATGGCGACCGGAGTAATTGCTTTGAGCGACTCGCGCGCAACACTTGGCCGTTCCGGGGTGGAGCCAGGGTCGAGTTTCATCACCCCGGTGAGGTTGGCAATTGATTCAGCACCCGAGAGGGCAAGGATCACGCCGACGAATTGTACCCATACCGCGCCGAGACTTTCGTGGCGAGGTTGCAAAAACTGCGTGGTCATATGCGGCGCACTGACTGCGATCAACACCACCACTATAATCATCGTCGAGCACCACAGTGGTGGTAAGCGCGATGTGATCGTGAATAAATTTGATCCACAAGACTTGCTCCGCGCCGGACGTGATGTAGGTCAAGGCGGCCCATCCACTAAGTGCGGCCGTGACCGTTAAGTTTGCAACGAGCAGCAGCGCGCCGACCACCGCGAGCAATCGGCCCTGTGAACGCGCCGCTGAGTAGACACCTCCTCCATCGGGAAAATGGCGGCAGATAACGATATAATTAATCCCAACCAACCCGGTCAGGACGCAGACCGCGAGAATAATCGGAAAAGACGAAAAACCGGCGGCGACAAAAGCGAGACCGATAACATAAGCTTTGCTCGTGCCCCAATCACCGTAGAGCAGCGCCGCCGCACGTTTCCAATCGACATTGCGTGGCCGATGCACGCCAGACGTCGCGTCGAGGATAATATCAGCCATCGCTATCGGCTGTGACTGTTCATTGCGCCGTTATTCGCTGGCAAGCTCTTTCTCGTAAATCGTAGTAGCAACCCCGGGGACTGCAGGGCCGGTGTCAGCGACACCGTCTACAGGCGCAAATGGACCGCCACCTCAATCTCGGCAGTCTGCGGGAACATATCGAGCGGCGTCACCGAATCGATCCTGAATTTTTGCTGCAGCTCGTTTAGGTCCCGTGCGAGGGTCGCTGGATTGCAGGAAACGTAAATCAGGGTGGCCGGTGCAAGATCGATAATCAATTTACGAATATTTGCGCTCAGACCTGTGGCTGGAGGATCGACAATCACCACTGTCTTTGCCAGTTCCCTCTTTTGTAAAGCGCGGTCCAGCTCCACTTCGATATCTCCAGCAATATAATTTTCCTTCATGGTCGCGTT
>VBQB01000052.1 GCA_005887855.1 Verrucomicrobiota bacterium
CGGGGCTTCTACCGTGCACAGGTTGCGAGGCGGTGTTCAATCCAATTCTGACTTAATACGAGTATGAGAGAAGGGGTCAGAGTTAACCAGACACGAGGCCTCCTCGGTGCGCAGGCAGTAGCGTGCGTGCACATGAACATGTGCAGTTGGTGAAGAAATTTTGGCTTGCCCGGCGCCAAATTTTGTCGTGCAATCGCGCACAATGTTCACGCCTAACAGAATTGTTTTGTGCTTGGTAATGGCCTGTGCGGTGGCGAGCGGTCAGACGGCTAAGGATTACATCCAGCCATCCACTGCGGAGCCGGCGCGTGGTTCAAACGTCCCAAGGTCTTTATTCTTTGCCGGTGCCGGCGGAGGGCTAGGCATAGTGGCCTCGGGCGAGCAGTCAGTCTTCAATAAGGGACTTTCAATGATCTTTGATAACGGGGTATTGCTTGGCACCGGCACGGCTGATGGGCCACCCGTCACACCCGATCTCGGGGCCGAGGTGACTGGTGTTCCGCTGGGGCAATTAGGTTACTTCCGGCATTTCGGCGATAGTGACTGGCTGTGCGGCGTTAAATTCTCATACAGCTATCTGGGGGCGACGAACCTCGCCGCGCATAATCTTGTCATTCCGCAAGTTGGAACCGGGACGGTACCCAACGTCTCCTCTTTTGAGGGTTTTTCCGTCATCAACTCGTATGAAGTTTTCGTTGACCATCAGATGACCATGGCGCCTTTAGTCGGGCGTTCATTCAATAACAGTTTTATGTACATTGGCGCGGGTCCTTCCTTGTCGCAGGTTGGGGCCAGTCTCAATGACCTCGTTGGTTTCGCGACCTTCCCTAAAGGCAGCCTCTTGCCTGGCCTTAGGGATGTCTCGGGACGGCCTCAGTCGGATGAACAGTCGCAGTGGGCCTTTGGTGTCGCCGCGTCAGGCGGGCTCACTTATTTCATCACGCCTTCGTGGTTCCTGGACGTGAACTACACTTTCTCCCACCCATTTCCAAGCAAGTTTCACACTCAATTGCCTTACCGGAATGACACCTACAGCCCCATCGTCTTCGAGGGGACGCTGATCGGTGATTATACGGCGAAGGTAAACACGCACTTGATTACGATCTCGCTTAACGTGGGATTCTAATCCGACCAACGGCCGCTGTGGAAGCTGCTCCAGCGTCTGGTCGGGCGGGACTGCATACTAACCGCGAGAAAAATGGTGTAGAGATATTTGCGCCAAACTTCTAAGCTGGCGCTAATGGATGACTCGCAGAAGCGCAAGTCACGGCTCGAAATCGGCCACGTTCTTTTCATCGACATTGCCGGCTATTCGACGCTCACAACCGAGGAGGAATCGGAAGCTCTGCCGGAGCTGAATCGTATTGTGCGTGATACTGAGGCGGTGCGCGAAGCGGAGGCCGCGCAGCAGTTGATCGTTCTTCCTACCGGCGATGGAATGGCGCTCATTTTCACCGGCTCGATTGAGGAACCGGTCGAATGCGCGTTGCAGCTTAGCCAGGCATTGCGCGCGCAGCCGAATCTGGCGGTGCGGATGGGTATTCACAGCGGGCCGGTCCATTCCATCGCTGATGTGAACCAGCGGGACAATATCGCGGGTGCCGGAATCAACCTCGCGCAACGGGTGATGGACTGTGGAGATGCCGGTCACATCCTCGTGTCGAAGCGCGTGGCGGAGGATCTGGGGCACTATCGCCGTTGGCAGTCTTATCTACACGACCTGGGCGACTTCGAAGTGAAACACGGTGTCGTTGTTTCGGTGGTGAATCTCTATGCAGATGGTGTAGGCAATTCTGCGCCGCCCGCGAAGTTGAAACAAAGCGCGCGTGGTTTATCGCGAGCGCGCAGTAAACGTTCGCCAATTTTGATCGGCTTGGTAGCCGTTCTGCTTTTCACATTTGCGGTTGTTGCGCTCATTTTCGCGCCGGCCATCCTTAAGCAGCTCGGGAAAAGAAACACAGCAGATCACGGACAGCCTCCCGCCGCTGCGGCATCCCTACCAATCCTTGCAAAAAGCGTAGCCGTTCTTCCTTTCGAGAACCTGAGCGAGGACAAAGGGAGCGCTTATTTCGTGGCCGGCATGCAGGATGAGATCCTGACTGCTCTGGCGAAGATTCGTGAGCTCAAAGTGATTTCCAGGACTTCAACTGCCAGATACCGGAGCCGGCCTGACAACCTGAAAGCGATCGCGCAAGAACTAGGCGTTGCCGCGATCCTTGAGGGCAGCGTCCAGAGACTGGGTGACGCTGTTCACATCACCGTTCAGCTCATCGACGGACGCAACGACGCCCATTTGTGGGCCGATAGTTATGATCGCGAACTTAAAAACGTGTTTGGAATGGAGCGCGAAGTCGCCGAAACAGTGGCGAGTAAACTGAAGGCGGAATTGTCGCCTCAAGATGCGACTGAGCTAGCGCGTGTGCCGACCACGAATGCGCAAGCTTACGATCGCTACCTCAAGGCGGAGTACGCGCAAAATGAATTCAAAGCCGCGCGTGTGAATAGCCTCAAGCCGGCCATTGATCTCTACGAGCAAGCGATCGCGCTCGATCCCCAGTTCGCACTGGCCTACGCGCGGCTCGCCGAAGCCGAGTTGAGGTCATCTCTGATAGAGGAGCACTCGCCACAGTTGATGGCCGATTCTCAGAAGCATGTGGCCAAAGCCCTCGAACTCGACCGCAACCTTATCGACGGACATCTCGTTCAGGCTTTAATTTACCTCCGCGTCAATCACGATTCCGTCCGCGCTCTCGCCGAAGTCGAACCGCTCCGCGTTCGGGCTCCGAATGAGCCGCGGATTTTGAGGGTCATGTCCGATGCCAAGGGAGACATGGGCGATTGGCAGGGCCAACTCGATGCCATTAAGCGCGCGATAGAACTGGATCCTCGCAACACAGAATACCTTAAGACGTTAGCCGCTACGTACATCGGTTTGCGGCGTTACGCAGAAGCGATCGAAACCGCCATCCGAGTCCGCTCTCTCGAACCCGAGGATTGGGTCACGCGACTGAACCTCGTGGGAATGTTGATGTGGAGTGACCGACTGGCGGAAGCAGAGGCGGAACTTCAGCAGTGGCCGGATGCGAAATTACAAAGCCTCATCCGGGCTTCGAAGTATGCGCTTCTGCAGCAAATAGAAGTTTGGAACCGAAACTATGACGCGGCGCTCGCGCTGAAAATCCCCGACATACCTAATCGTCTACCGACGATTATGATCCCTGTCGGCAACATCCAGAAAAATACCGACCTTGGGTTTATTCATCTCTACAAAGGCGATAAAGCGAGTGCCGAACAAGCGTTCACTGCGGCGCGCAAAGAATTGGAACGGCTAAGAACAT
>VBQB01000053.1 GCA_005887855.1 Verrucomicrobiota bacterium
GTCCTCCGCCTGATTCGAATCCGTTTAGCGACGCCGAGTTTGAAAAAATCTCGACGGTTCGTCAACACAATTTGCCGCAAGCGCGAATCGCCGATTCGAGTTCGAGAAAAGCCGTTAGCTTTTCATCAGCATGCACAACGTAACGTTTACCGTCGCGATGTGGTTCAACAATCCAGATCGTTCGCCCGTTGGAATCAATCGCTGAGACGTAGCCCAAACTCCAGCCGCGTTTCTTGAGATTGTCAGCTATGATTTCCCAGTAGGCGCGGCGGATTCTGTGCCTCGGTCTTCAAAAATCCATAAGAACACGCTGCTCGCCCCAAGCCAGGTGTTCAATTTGCGCAGTCGCTCAACCCATTTGTTGCGCATACACTAGCGCGAGCACAACGACCCGCCCAGAATTTGTCCGCTTCTTGATAAGCTTGGATTGGCCGAAATGCGCGTACGCCAATTGAGCGGAGGTGGTTCGGCTGGCACCACTGCGAGAATCTCTCTTTGTGGTCCGGCAAACCTAGTCTCGTCACGTCTCCGTCGGGCTCTGGTCGAGCAGATTCAGCTGTATCATACCGGCATCGCCGCCTTCGCTAAGCTGCAAATCTGCAATCTCAAATACCCGCGGTCCGTCGGCTGGGCTTGGTCCGGCACCAGCCAACTGAACGAGGACTTGCTTGGAACTAGAATCCAGGACGACGGATGCAATCTCAAACAACGGGGAAAACTCGATCGTACTGATCTGGCACGGAACCGTCACGAAGACAGCCGCTTGGCCCTGCTGTGATGGCGTGAGTTGGATCGGCGTAGCCTCCACACTCGGCACGAGTTGCAGTCCCGCGATCGAACGCGAACCCATGATTGGCCTCTGCTGTTGAGACGGAATCACCCGAATAGTGCCAAGGGTTTCCCCTACGGGCTGGATCTTCGCAATCTCGAAACTCACTTCGGGTTGCGGCTGTTGAGAAGGAGCCATACGCATCGTGACGATCTTCGATATGGGTCGCACTTGCAAAACGCCCATCTTGAATGTCGGTGTCAGTTGCATAGCGGCGATCTCGAAGGAAAAGGTGAGCTGAACGGAAATCTGCATCATACCAGACGTTTGCGGCTTGGCCACGGCAGTGGCTGGGGGCTTGTTTACTGGAGCAGTTGGCATTTCAGTTGTCTCAGGCATGGTTGCAGGTGCGGTTGTTTGCGGGAATACGGGCTCCGGGGAAGTGGCATTTGGGCAATCAGACGCGGACTCAGTGATCGCCTCGGCTGCGGGGGATTGAATCGCAGTGAAAGTCGTTTCGTACGCCATAGGTTCCCCTCCGTCTCTCGATCCAACTTCAGTCTCGGCTGGCGTTACTACGGCGGGCAGTGCGATCTCCTCCGTGCGTGCGGGAATTTCACTCGGTGCTTCTGTCGTTATCGTAGAAAGTCCGCTTAATTCGCCTGATTCGGAGAGGAGCTGTCGCTTGGCATCGCGCCAATCCGAATCTTCGTCGCCCGGGAGCGCAAATCTGCAGCGGTGTTCGGAAATGAAGTAGGCGCGGAGGCGAATCTTCTCGTCCGACGGCTCGGTAATTCGTGCCGCTTCGGGAGGGATTGGGACGGCTGCCAAAGCCGGAGCTATTTCAGGCGTGTGCGGGACACTTGGACGCAAGGTTTCCGCCGTTTGTTCGACAGCTGGTTCCAGTGACGACTCGAAGACTGGCTCAATGAGCGGCGACAATTCGCCATCTGGCTCTGCCTTGTGGTAAGCCTCAGGTTGGACCTCTTCGACAAGGGCAACTTCAGGCTCGGCTGACGTTACCACGGCGGGTGGTGTGACTTCCTCCGCGCCTTCGGGAATTTCAATCCGCTCTTCTGCCGTTGTCGTAAAAGGCCCGCTTAACTCACTGGGTGCCAAAGCCGGAGCTATTTCAGGCGTCTGCGCGACACTTGGACGCAGGGTTTTCGCCGTTTGTTCGACAGCTGGCATCGAACAGATTGCGCTGGACGAGCCATTTCGCTCCCCAAGAGATGCCGGAGATTGCGAATTAAGACGCGCAACCCTAGGCACAATAACGGGCGTCATCAAAATTTTTCGTCCGAACGAAATAATGGAATGTCACGATTCACAAATTCGATCACGGCTTTTCGGATCACCCAGCCCGCCGATACTTCCATTTGGCCAGCGATAATATTTACACGAGACAATACCGCTTTGGGCAAACTGACAGTCAGGCGAACCATTGTTTTCGTGGGAGGTGATTTCCGGGTCTTGCTTCGCTTCGACCTCACATCACCATTCTTCACCAGGATGGTGCAGGAGTCAAGCGTCAGCAACAAAGATCGTCCGACCGTTGGAATCAATCGCTGAGACGCAGCCCCAAACTCCAACCGGCTTTGCTGAGATGGTCGGCCCGCTCAATCGTGAGCTTTGATCGGCCCTTCGATAATCTCGGGTTTCTGGGTAATAAATTTTAGACAGATGCTCTTTTACATAGTCCGCAGCCAGCTGCACTGACTCATCAGCACCAGCCTTGTCCCTAAAGACGCTGACGGACGCGGCCTCGCCCTTACCAGTATCGAGCCAATAGTAGCGCACAAACCCCTTCGCCTTCTTAACGATGGGCACGAACTCCTCGCGTACGCGGCGGTCGATCTCTGCACTGTCCTTCGGATTAAAATGGTAGCGGCGAATAACGGCGAACATAATGCTTCTCCCTGGTTGGAATTTCCGATTTGCAACTCTATTTCTGCGCAAGCGACATGTCCGCCGCCGTTTTGTGTCAACCCCGAATCGCCGCGCCGAGTTCCATAAAAGCTGTCAGCTTTCCATCCGCGTGCACAACGAAACGTTTTCCATCACCGCGATGTGCGTCAGCAATCCAGATCGTTCGCCCGCAAGGATCGACCGCTGAGACCGATCCCCAACCATTCGGCTTTGTTGAGATTGTCAGCGATAATTTCTGAATACGTCATGCGCCACGTCACCCAGATCAACGAGTTGCAATTGACTGGACAGGCGACCACCGTGATGCGTATGCGATTTTTAATCATCTTCGCCCTCACGGCCGCGTTCACTTTCAGCGTGTGGGTCACACCTGCATGCGGACAAGATCCGGCCGATGTCAATTCCAAGACGATACGCGTCAGGTTCGAGAACGATCGTGTCCGCGTCCTCGAAGCTATCTTGCCACCCGGTAGCAAGGAGCAGGTGCACTCTCACCCTGCTTATGTCATTTATGTCTTGGCGGGAGGTCGGTATCGCAACTACGCAGCAGATGGCAAGATCACGGAGGGCACGTTCCAAACGGGCGACGTTATCTATCGCGACCCTTTGACCCATGCCGCGGAGAACATTGGCGATAAGCCTATGCACTTCATCCTAGTCGAGCTCAAGAGCGAGGCCGCCAGTGGCACGTCGGCTCGCCCCTTACAGCGCGAGGCAATTTGCCGCAACCTCGGATTGCCACTTCCAGTTCAATAAACGCAGTCAGCTTTTCCTCCGCTGGCACAACGAAACGAATCGCCATCATGTCCCGCCGCCGGTAAAAAAGCGAAGCGGAAAGCGCCCATGGGCTGTGCTCCTGAACAGCATACGCGCGCGCGCGGAGATGAACACGAAGATTGGGGGGAACCGCCGCCCTTTTGGTTTGTGGGTCTCTTACTGAGAAAGTGCGGAACGGATAAAGACCGCACCGTGGGATCGAACCACGGCGCGACTTTCTAATGGTTATTCCTTATTGAATCTTTGTGAAAGGGCCACCCTCACTGAATTGAGTGGCGGCTTTACAACCGCCGGATGCCATCCGGGTCCTCTTTCTGGTTCAACAGCGAGCTAAACTGTTGGCCGTGGTGGCGGTGGTGGCCGCCGCCTTGGGGGTCTTCGGCTGGCTTCATGTCACGGTCTTTGATAGTCTTCTTCGCTTTTTTCTGTGCCATTTTATTCTTCTTTCTTGTTTTGGTTTGGCCTTCCGTGAACTCTCGTCTTGAGAACTCATTTCTGGCCGTTCACTGAGGTAGTGCGTAAAATCGGGCGCGAGGTTACGCGAAAAAGTGATGGGCCAACGGTCGCCCAAGGGTCAAGACAACGGCTCAGGGACTCCGAGCGTTCTAGCGGCCTGTCTATGAACAAATCCGCTGGTGTTAACGCACGAACTGGAAGTGGCCCGATCAGGCGAAGGCCCTAATACGAGCGGGTTTAGTGGGTTGTTTGCTCAGAGTCGCGGACGGGGATAAAGAAAGACCGCACCGTGGGGAATCGAACCACGGTGCGACTTTCTAACGGTTATTCCTTATTGAATCTTTGTGAGAGGGCCACCGCCTGGGGCCTGCGCCCCGGGTCCTTCTTTCTCGTTCAACAGCGAGCTAAACCCGTGGCCGTGGTGGCGGCGGCGGCCGCCTTTGGCGTCTTTCACTGGCGTCAGGTCTGGCTCCTTGATTTTTTTCTTCCCTTTTTTCTGTGCCATTTTATTCTTCTTTCTTGTTTTGGTTTGTTGTTTCTGTGGTGTCAGTGACACCGAACCGCAATTGATGCCCGCCTGTAACGTCCTGCTTTGGAATCAGGTCATCTAGACGAATCAATTTACCTTTCCTGCGCTTGGGCCTTTGATTTCCTGACTCTCCGGCGGGCGCATTGTTTTTGTTCTTCGGCGCACCTCACTTTTGGCTTTTTGTGGTGATCGCGTTAGGCGGCGATCCTAGCGTAGGTCCAGCCCCACGGGCTTCTTCAGCCCGGCTGAAGATCCGTTGAAACGTCGGGTGACGTAATCCAGGAGGCTTTTACTTGATCCGCGACAGTTTGTCGAACTTTATTTCACGCCCTCCGCAATCCTTTGAGCCTTCTGCTGCGCGAGTCGCGGATTCGAGTTCTACAAACGCGGTCAGCTTTTCATCCGCGTGCACAACGAAACGCTTTCCGTCGTCGCGATGCGGATACGCGAGACTTTAGATGGACAAAAAAGACCAGAG
>VBQB01000054.1 GCA_005887855.1 Verrucomicrobiota bacterium
GCAAGGCGCCCATCGAGGAGAACGTCTTTGCCAACGGCAACCTGACTCGATGACAAAGCGCGCATAGAAGAAAGATCGACAACCCCGAACTAAATCGGTGGGAGTCGCGCTGCAAATTATAGCTTGCCAGTGGTCACTTCAATTGCTATTGAGGGCGCGATATTGCAAATGCCGAAGTGCCTTAACCTTACACTCGCAGGAATTGTCGCTTGCGTGGTCGTTGGCTGTGCGACGCAGTCGAAGTCAAGCCTCAGCGGGCGTCGCCTGCAAAACGTCCGCACCACCGCCTATACGCATACGGAAAGAGGCGGAGCTCACAACGCGCTCGGCACCTATCTTTCCGGACGCCATGTGATGAGCGCCGCGTCCGATTGGTCGCGCTTCCCGCTCGGGACGCGGTTTCGAATTGCCACTACAAACGAAGAATACATGATCGACGACTACGGAATTGCGCTGGTTGGGACCGACACGATCGATCTTTACAAGTCCAGCTGCCTCGACATGAGACAGTGGGGCGTGCGCTACGTCGATATCGATATTTTGCAATGGGGATCGGAGGAACAAAGCTTAAAAGTGCTCGCGCCGCGCTGCAAAAACCATTGCGTGCGGCGGATGGTCGCGGGTTTGCAGCAGAAAAAAGAGCCGATCGCCAGCCTGGACTCCAAAAAACCTCAGCAAAAGAAAAAAACGTAGCCGCTTACGCTTTCTTTTGACACGCGGCTCGGGCACGCCGGAATTTCGCCGGATGAAAATTCTCGTCGTTGGCGGCGCCGGCTATATCGGGAGCATTTGCACTGAGTTGCTTCTTGACGAAGGCCATGAGGCTGCCGTCTTCGATAATCTCGGCGAAGGCCATCGCCGCGCTGTGGATTCGCGCGCGAGATTCATCGAGGGCGATCTGGCTGACCGCAAGCAAATAGAGGCCGCGCTTTCCAGCACCCGCCCGGACGCGGTCATGCATTTCGCTGCGAATGCTCTCGTCAGCGAGTCAATGCGCGATCCCTCCAAATATTTTCGCAACAACATCTGCAATGGCTCGAACCTCCTCGATGCCATGGTGGCAGCACAGGTGGGGCGGCTCGTTTTTTCCTCGACCTGCGCGATCTTTGGTCCGCCGGAACGCGTGCCAATCGAGGAAATAGCGCCGGCGCGGCCAATTAATCCGTACGGCGAATCGAAGCTCGCCTTTGAAAAAATTCTGCGGTGGTACGACGAGATTCATGGGTTGAAGTTCGTCTCACTGCGTTATTTCAACGCAGCAGGCGCATCCGTGAATTTCGGCGAAGATCACCGGGTCGAGACGCATTTGATTCCAAACGTGCTCAAGGTCGGGCTCGGTCAAAAGCCGCATGTGGAAATTTACGGCACCGATTACGAAACTCCGGACGGGACCTGCATTCGCGACTACATCCACATTGTCGATCTTGCGAGCGCGCATATTCTGGCTCTGGGCGCAGACAAAAGCGAATTCTACAACCTTGGCACGGGTGGCGGCTCCAGTGTTCGCGAAATAATCGCAGCCTGTCGCGAAATAACCGGACGAAAGATCGATACCGTTGACAAGCCGCGCCGGGCTGGCGATCCACCGCGACTGATCGCTTCCTCTGAAAAAATCAAAAATGAGCTGGGCTGGCGACCACAGTTCCAGTCACTCGACGCGATCATCGACAGCGCTTGGAAATGGCACCAGAAGTTTCCAAATGGTTATGGCGATTGAACATCTGTAGCCGTCGCCCTGTGGGCGACGCGAGCCGTGCAAGATTAGCTTCCCAGTGCCACGCTTCACATAGCTGACCCCGCTACAGAAAAAAGCGCTCGCGAAACCTTCCGCGAGCGCCTTTAATTCTACCAAACAAACAACTTTTTCGCGATTACGGCTTTGTTGTTGTCGTTGTCGTTTCTTTCTTCTCGTAGACCGCTGCTGGCTGGCTCAACACGACTTTGCGAACAACCACGCGGTCGCCAACATTCGTGTAATAGACCGTCGCCGGCATGTCTGGCCGAATCGCCGACCAAGCCACGGTATGACCTTCTGGATCCAGAATGGTCGTGTCTTTGGTATAATAATACCGCACCGGGGCCGTAGCCGCCGACGAACGGAACATAATGTAATCCGAATCCGGCGTATAAGCCGTGATCATGCCTGTGCTTGTGGTCGTCGCCGACTCAGTTGTCGTCGTGCCCGTCACAGGGTCCCGTGTAGTCGTCGTGGTCGTGGTCTCTTGCGCGCCCTCTGCTTTGATTAAATGGATGTTCTCCATTGCGAATGTATCCGGCCGCCTAGCGCCGGAGTTTATTCAACTGCATCCTGTTATCGTAAATTCCGCCTCGCGTGGCCGCATCGACGTGCATAATCGCCCTTCTTGCTCCCGAGCAGCGTAACGTGCTTTTATGCAGACATTACCAGGTTTTCGCGATTTCCTGCCCGACGCCTGCGCCGCGCGAAATTACATCTTTGCACGCTGGCGCGAAGTCACTCGTCGTTATGGCTTCCTCGAATGGGACGGACCGCTTCTTGAGCCCACTGATCTTTACCAAAAAAAAAGCGGCGCCGAAATCGTCGAGCAGCTTTTCAATTTCACGGACAAGGGCGAGCGCGAAGTCGCAATGCGCCCTGAGCTCACGCCTACGCTTGCTCGCGTGATCGCTGCGCATGAGCGCGAATTCAAGAAACCGCTCAAATGGTTTTCCATCGGCCAGTTTTTTCGTTACGAAAAGCAACAACGCGGCCGTTTACGCGAACACTTCCAACTCAATTGCGATATCGTTGGGGAAGCCGCGCCCGCGGCGGATATCGAGTTGCTCGCTCTTTGTACCGATCTTCTGCGAGCGTTCGGCTTCACGGAAAAAGATTTCGTCGTCCGGATTAGCGACCGCGAATTCTGGACCGATTTCCTGCGCGAGAAGGATGTTCCGCCTGATCGATGGGACGATGTGTTGCAAGTAATCGACAAATTTGGGCGCGAGCCACGAGAAAAAACGGTCGAGAAACTTGGAGGACTCGCTGATCCGGTGCTGAAAATCCTGGGCGAAGGCGGCAAAAGCGAGAAGCTCGACCAACTCGTCAACAGTCTCCGCGGCCGCGGGTTGGCCGATTTCGTTGATGTCGATGTACGGATTGTCCGCGGCCTCGCTTATTACACCGGGATCGTCTTCGAAGTATTCGATCGCGCAGGAGAACTTCGCGCCATCGCCGGCGGCGGTCGTTATGACAACTTAATCGGGCAACTCAGCGACGGAGCCGTTTCAATGCCAGCGCTTGGTTTTGCAATGGGCGACGTCGTTCTCGGCGAGTTGATCAATGAAACGCCACACGCGCGCAAACGGATGCAAGATGCAGTCGCTGCCGAGCATAAGATCGATATCTACATCGTCATCGCGAAAGAAGAACGCCGCGCCGATGCTTTCGAGCAAATCCAGCAACTTCGAGATCGCGACTATCGTGTGGAGTATTCGCTAACGCCAGCGAAAGTTGCCAGACAATTTCAAGCTGCCGAAAATGCGGGCGCGGCGCTTGCGCTCCTCTATGGTGATGAATGGCCGCAAGTGAAAATGAAGGACATGGCGAGTGGCGAGCAGCAGCTCGTGTCGCGTGAAAATCTCGTCGACCGCATCATATCTAAATTGCAGCGGTAGCGGCGCGTCGCCGATCGCGTCGACTTATCTTTGCAGAAGGCTCTGCGATCCAGCGGTGCCGCTAATGATAACTTGAGAGATTCTTCGCTTCGCTCAGAATGACACCTTTCTTCTTATTTCATGTCTAGAACGCATCATTGTAATCAGCTTCGCAAAAACGACGTTGGCAAAACAGTCACGCTCGCTGGCTGGGTGCACGTTTTGCGCGATCACGGCGGCGTTATTTTCATCGATCTGCGCGACCGCGAAGGTCTGACCCAGGTAGTTTTTCGTCCCGAGGAAAACGCAGAGGTGGCCAAAGAAGCGCACACTTTACGCAGTGAAGACGTGATTGAGATTTCGGGTCGAGTGGCCGCGCGCGTCCCCGGAACCGAAAATCCAAAACTCGCGACCGGCGACATTGAAGTCATTCCGAATCGATTGCGAATCCTGAATCGCGCGGATGCATTGCCGTTCCCGATCGACGCCGAGGTCCACAACGAAGATCTGCGGATGACGTATCGTTATTACGATCTGCGCCGCCCGCAGTTATCTCGCAATTTGCGAGTTCGTCACCGCGTCGCCAAAGCAACGCGTGATTATCTCGACAGTCAGGGCTACGTCGAAGTTGAGACGCCGATTTTATCGAAGAGCACGCCGGAAGGCGCACGCGACTTTTTGGTGCCGAGCCGGCTGACGCCCGGGAAATTTTATGCGCTGCCCCAAGCTCCACAGCAATACAAGCAACTGCTCATGGTCGCTGGCGTGGAAAAATATTTTCAGATCGCGAGATGTTTTCGCGACGAGGATCTGCGCGCAGATCGGCAGCCGGAGTTTACCCAGATCGACATCGAAGCTTCATTCGTCACGCCCGACGACATTTTCGCAATCACTGAAGGAATGCTCGCTGCAATGTTCAAGGCCGCGCGCAACGTCGACATCAAAACGCCATTCGACCGGCTCACGTATCGCGAGGCGATCAATCGATACGGCAGCGACAAACCCGATCGCCGCTTCGGCGTGCAACTTGTTGATCTCAGTGATGATTTTCGCGCAAGCGGTTTCAAAGTCTTTCGCAATGCAGTCGATTCCGGCGGTGTGATCAAAGCGATTAACGCGACAGGATTCGCCGGAATCACGACGGGGCAAATCGAAGAACTGACCGAAACGGCAAAGTTGTTCGGCGCGAAAGGCCTTGCCTTCATCAAGATCGAGAACGGCGAATGGAAATCCCCCATCGTGAAATTCTTCAGCGACGGAGAGAAAGCCGCGCTCCAGTCGAAATTAAGAATTGAGGAGGGCGATTTGATTCTGTTCGGCGCGGACAGGTGGGAAACCGCCTGCGAAGTGCTCGGCCGAATCCGATTGCGTGTCGCCGAAATTCAGAAACTCACTCCCACCTCAGAGGTTTGGGATTTTCTTTGGGTCACCGATTTTCCGCTCCTGCAATGGAGCGTCGAGGAGAATAAATGGAACGCGATGCATCATCCGTTCACGCGGCCGAAAGCGGACGATGTTCCGTTATTCGATGCGAAGAAATTTGGTGAAATTCGCGCTGAAGCCTACGACGTCGTTCTCAACGGTGTCGAGATTGGCGGCGGCAGCATGCGTATTCATGAGCCGGAATTGCAGGAGAAAATGTTCGAAGCACTTGGCATCCGGTCCGAAGATCGA
>VBQB01000055.1 GCA_005887855.1 Verrucomicrobiota bacterium
GAGCCGGGGGAACCGGCAGCGCGGCAGCAGAGGCATCTCCGACCGCGGCTGATACAGCGGCGCCGGCGCAAACTCCCATGAATTCTCGGCGATGCATTTCAAGCCCCCAAGATTTCATTGCGAACGTTTTTCAAAACGTAGGCGGCGCGCTCGACGCCGACTTCCCCAGCCAGGATGGGGTCTTCGTTTTCGATGCTCAGGATGCCGTCGTAGCCGACGTCCATGTAAGCCTTGATGATAGATTTCCAAAGACTGGCGCTGTGGCCGTAGCCCACGGCGCGAAACGTTTCTGAGGCCGAGTCGAGGTCGCTGGTTTCGAAAGCGAAGTTCAACACGCCATACTTGTTGACGTTCTCGGGAAAAAAGACGGTGTCCTTCATGTGCGCATGATAGATGGCGCCCTGCTTTCCGAGGAAATGAATGACTTCAACGGGATCGCAACCCTGCCAGAAAAGGTGGCTGAGATCGTTGTTGGCGCCAATTTCTTCGCCGACAGCTTCGCGCAGTTTGATGAGCGTGCGCGGATTATAGACGACAAAGTTGGGATGCATCTCGAGAGCGAGCCGCTTGACGCCGTGCTCGCGAGCGTATCTTGCGGCTTCCTTCCAGTACGGCACGACTTTTTCTTTCCACTGCCAATCCTGCATCTTGGCGTATTCGGGAGGCCAGCGGTAAGTGATCCAGTTTGGCTGCGTATCCTGCGGCGTGCCACCGGGACAGCCGGAAAAGCCAACGATGACTTTGACATCGAGCATCTCGGCAAGAAGGACGGTTTTGCGGAAGGTGTCGATATCCTTCTTGGCGATGCTGGCATCCGGATGGATGGGATTGCCATGGCAACTCAGCGTGGCGACGCGAATGCCGCGGTCTTCAAACTTTTTCTGCCAAGCTTTGGCTTTGGAGCGGTCGGCGATGAGGTCGTCGAGAGGACAATGGTGATTGTTAGGATAGCCGCCGGTGCCGATTTCCATCGCTTCGAAGCCGAGGGCGCTGACCTTGTCGAGCATGGCGTCGAGCGAAAGACGGTCGTAGACCGGATCAAAGACGCCAATGGGGATTCTGCGCAAGTTGCCGGCAGGTTTGGGAATTACGGAGGGCGAGGAGGCTACCGATTCCGCTGCGTGGGCCACGACGGAACCGCCGGGAACAGTGGCCGCCAGCAGGCCGCCGGAGGCAGCGAGAAACTGCCTGCGGTCGATCGAGTTTTGGAGCGCGCAATCTTGGTGCGCCGAATCCTTGGGCAGCGAATCTTTGGGGAGAGACTCCATGCGCGTCACCTCGGCAAACGCAGCACCGCAAACTGACACCATTGTTCTGCGGCATTATACGACGGTGTGATGCGTAAACAAGCACTGAAAATCGATTTTCTAGAGGAATCGTTGTTATGGAAGGCGAAAGGCTGGGTTAAGGGAATTCAAATTATCAGCGGCGCTTGAGATCGTTAAGAGGGGGCACGGAGACAGGCACGGTGAGGGCGCGCTCGGGCGGCTGCTTGCCGCGCTGCAGGGCGTCCACAAACATTTCCATGGCCTGGCCGGTGTTGGGAGGAACGAAAATGGTGGCGGCGAGAAGGCCACTTTTAACCCAGGCCTGGCCGGTCTTGGGCAGGCCGTCGCAACCGAGAAAAGGCAGGCTGAGCCAGCGCTCTTTTTCCGTTTCGACGGGCAATTCTTCAAAGGCTTTGCGCGCGCCGATGGCCATGGAATCGTCCTGAGCGGCGACGAGGTCAATGGCGGCTTTGCGCGAAGTGGTGAGCTTCAGCCAGGAGCGGACGGCTTTTTGGGCGCTTTCCTCGGTCCACTGGGCGCGCAAGAGAGTGGCGTGGACGTTGGCGGGCTTGGTTTCCTGCATGCCCGTGGTGCGATCTTTGGCGGCGGAGTTTTCGCCAGGCCCCTGAACGCAGAGAATAGCGCCGCCATGAGGCACGAGCGCGGCGATCTGGCGGCCCTGGATACGGCCGATCTCGAGATGGTCGGAAGTCACCACGAAAACGGGTGCGGACGAGGACTTGCGGAGTTCCGGGATGTAATTGGCGTCACGATTGAGAACGGCCCACCCGATACCGGCAGAAGCGGCTGCGCGAGCGACCTGGGGAAGAGCGGTGCCGCCGACGGGCTCAAAGATGATGGCATCGGGGCGGTGAGACTCTTCGGCCTGGATGGCCTTGAGAAGCTGCGTGCTCTGAGTGATGGCGTCGTTATCGGCGTAAATGACCTGGAGCTCGACGCCGAGTTTCCGAGCGGCTTCTTCTGCGGACTGCGCCTGTTCGATTTGATAATCGTTGTCGTTGGTCGTCAATGAGACGAGGAAACGTAGTTTTTTCATGCCGTTTTAAGACCTGATCGCTTTTGCGAGACCTTAGAATACTGCCTGAAACATTCGTTGCGATGGAAAACTATGCGGGACGTTTCTTGAATGCAAATCAGCGCGGCCGCCGCAGTTTGTTCGTCCTCGAAGCCGGCCACAGGCGATCAAAGTGAGCTACTTTGCCGTGCTATCGGGTAGGGGCGAAAGCGGTTTTGTTTCCCGAATTCCCTCCCCTTCCACAATCGTGTAGATGGCATCGGCATGGAGATTTTGCAACGCTTCTACTTTACCATTGGGCCAGCGAATCTCCGCGGAATCGATCTTGGTGGCGCTACCCAAACCAAAGTGCTGGCGCAGGTCGTTGTGCGACAAATAACTCCCTCCGGCGCGAACCTCGCTGAATTGGCGGACACCGGACAGGAGAATCGTGACACGGGCGCCGATCGCGGCCCGATTGCTTTTCGTACCCACAAGTTTGAACAGCACGCGATGGCTGGAATTCCTGGTACGATTGATCAGCAACGTGGGAGGTTCGCCGACATTGAGAATCGCCATGTCCATGTTGCCGTCATTATTGACGTCACCAAATGCAGTGCCGCGACGGCACGCCAACGAGACTTGCCCCAGGCCCGAAGCAGAAGAGATATCTTCGAACGTGCCATTTCCCAAGTTGCGAAACAATTGCATCGGCTCGCGATATTTTGGGCCGCCGGAGATTGCATCCACCTGCGGATACACATGGCCGTTAGCGACGAAGAGATCCAACCAGCCGTCGTTGTCGAAATCGACGAAGCCAGTTCCCCACTTCACGTAAGGATAGCTGGGTTGTCCCGTTTTTGAAGCCCAGCCAACGTCAGTAAAGCCCTGTGAGCCAAGATTGCGATACAGGTTGTTGGGTTGTTCGGTGAAATTCGTGACGTAGATACTCAGGCGCTCGCTGTGAGTGTAGTCGCCGAAGTCCACGCCCATGGAGCCT
>VBQB01000056.1 GCA_005887855.1 Verrucomicrobiota bacterium
TAAGAGATTTCTCGACTTCGCCTTCGGCTCGCTCGAAATGACAAGGAGACAGTTATGAAAAAAATCGGAATCCTTTTTGGTCAGGAACACAGTTTCCCGCCGGCGTTTGTTGAGCGGGTGAATCAGAAGACCGGTGGCAAAGATATCCGGGCGGAATTCGTCAAGATCGACAAGGTCATCCAAGGCGAGCCGTGCGGGTACGATGTGGTGATCGATCGCATCTCGCAGGACGTGCCCTTTTATCGCGGCTGGCTCAAAAACGAAGCGCTCACGGGATGCGCAGTGGTGAACAATCCGTTCTGGTGGAGCGCTGACGAGAAATTTTTCAACAATGCGCTTGCGATCAAGATCGGGGTGGCGGTTCCGCGCACTGTGCTGCTGCCGTCGAATCAGCCGCCACCGGACACGAATGACAAATCATTTCGCAATCTCACCTATCCAATGAACTGGGAGGAAATTTTCAGCTACGTCGGTTGGCCAGCATTCTTTAAGCCGTTCGCGGGCGGCGGCTGGAAGAACGTCTATCGATTACATAACTCCGACGAATTTTTTCGCGCTTACAATGAAACCGGCCAGCTCGTGATGATGTTGCAGGAGGAAGTGAAATTCGACATGTATTTCCGTTGCTACTCGATCGATCAACGGCACGTCCGCATCATGCCGTATGAGCCACGCCATCCGTATCACTTGCGTTACCAGACCGATTGGCAGGCGCCGAAAGAAATTCTGCAGAAGGTCGAGGACGGCGTCCTGCGGTTAAATAAATATCTTGGCTACGACCTGAACACAGTTGAATTCGCAATCCGCGACGGCGTGCCGGTCGCCATTGATTTTTGCAATCCTGCACCGGATGCGGAAGCAGCCAACGTCGGTCAGGCAAACTTCGAATGGGTTGTCGAGGCCGTTGCCGAAATGGCAATCCGCAAAGCGCGCGAGCACAAACCCGGGCGTGATAATTTGAGCTGGGGCAAATACGTGCAGGCGGCAGTGACAGGGCGCGCGCTGGGCGACCTCGCGTAAGATCGACAATCTTTACTCTGTCATCCTGATCCCGCAGTCGCGGGAGAAGGGCCTCACAATCGCAGCGTTGGTCACACGGCGTAGCGCAGAATCGTAACGACTCTTTCTGAGGTCCCTCGTCGTCTGCGCGACTCGGGATGACAGCGCATTGTTTTTGGGAGAGATTTGCGCCCCGGCATGAGCGCCAAGAACCACGTCTTCACTCTCGGCATCGAAGAAGAATTTGCGATCATCGATCCGGAGACACGCCAGCTTCGGTCGCACATCCAGGAGATCCTCGAAGGCGGGAAGGTTACGCTCAAAGAGCAAATCAAACCGGAGATGCACCAATCGGTCGTTGAGCTCGGCACCGAAATTTGTCAGTCGGTTGTCGATGCGCGTGCCCACGTTATCGAATTGCGCAGCAAACTCGCGGAACTCGCGGGCCGCGGCGGATTAAAGATCGCATCTGTCGGCACGCACCCTTTTTCGCACTGGCACGATCAACTCATCACCGAAGGGGAACGCTATCAGGAGATCGTCAAAGACATGCAATTGCTGGCGCGCGCAAACCTTATTTTCGGATTGCATGTTCATGTCGGAATTGCCGATCGCGAAACGGCCATCCACGTCATGAACCAGGCACGCTATTTTCTGCCGCACATTTACGCGCTGTCGGTGAACTCCCCGTTCTGGGTTGGTCATAACACTGGATTAAAAGGGTATCGGCTCAAAGTGTTCGAGCGCTTTCCACGCACCGGGATTCCCGACGCGTTTGAGAGCCTTTCCGAGTACGAAGATTACTGCAAGTTGCTGGTCAAAACCGGTTGCGTCGATAACGCGAAGAAAATCTGGTGGGACATTCGGCTGCATCCGTTCTTCGATACGCTGGAGGTCCGCGTGTGCGATGCGCAATCACGGGTGGACGACACGCTGGCGATTGCGGCTTTGATTCAAGCAGTGGTCGCGAAGCTCCACAAGCTACTACACCAAAATATCACTTTCCGCGTTTATCGCCGACGTCTTCTCGACGAAAACCGGTGGCGAGCGTCGCGTTACGGCATTGACGGCAAACTGATCGATTTCGGCCGCGAAACCGAAGTCGACGCACGCAGTCTGTTAAATGAACTGCTTGAGTTCGTCTCGACCGAAGTAAACGAACTCGGCAGCGAGAACGAAATGGCGCACATCGAGCGGATCATGCGCGAAGGCACCGGCGCGGATCGACAACTCGCCGTGTGGGAATGCGCACACGATATGAAAGCCGTGGTCGACAACATCGTCGCGGAGACGTACGAGGGATTGACCGTGTCGCAGCAGGCGGCGATTGCCGGTTAATTCTTCATGTCGATCGACGGATTTTTGCCCACGAATCACGCCGATCATAAAGAAAGGGAAGCAAAGGAAACGAAGAATTATCGGCACTCTAGCGAAGATCGACATCGAATGCATAACTCCGGGAAAGCCGTTGGCTGCAGCGCATGTTTAGACCTTCAGCGGTCCATCTGCTGATCATGCGAACCTACTTTCCACTCTGAGCCGACCTTCTGCAAAATAAACTCGTCCACAGGCCCAGTGCTGGCAGCAGCAATTACGGATACTTGCTCTTGGCCATTTTGCGGCGGTAATCGGGCAATCGAGCCAATCGGGCTAGTTGTTGTGTGCGTGACAAGTCGAACGATCTGTTCGACGTCAGGTCGAGGCAGCGACGGCTTAGCGTGGACTTCTGCGTGGTTAAGGTTCCACTGATAGCGATCCGATAGTCTCCACCGACACGATCTGAGAATCTGCAATATTCGACGTGCTCTGTGCCAAATGGCGGAAAACGAATCTCTTCTCGGACATCTCTTGCCATCGCGGTAGTTCGTCCACAGGAATATCAGGCCGGTGCAATGCCAAGAGATGATTAATAAATTCCTTTGATCGATCGATTATCGGCACAAGCATCTCTTCCATTACTTTTAGTAAGGCGATCAGTGATAACTTGCCATGTCATCCAAGACCAGAAAAAAGGTCTGGAGAGCCTTCAAGGATGATGCATCTGGCAGCTAGAATGAAATAGTGCACGTCGGATGGATCATGCGCCAAGGCACCAGTGCGGATCGACAAATTGACCGTGGCACGCGATCTAAAAGCTGTGATCGAATCGTCTCGGAAACTACCAAGGTTTGAATATGAGCCGGGCAGTCCGCCGGATTTGATCTTTGGAAATTAGTGAGCTTCGGCTAAAGCTGCGAGGACCTAATCGTCTTTTTTTTCTCTCGTTTCACTCCTCGCCTGTAATGCGAAATGATGATTGGCCGCTGCCGCTGATCTGTTCAAGACGGAGCGCGCGTACGCGCCGTTCTCCACGTAACGTTCATAATCGCCGGCAACTGGACCGCAGTAGAGGTGTCCTAAATGCCGCCAGCACTCCAACATGATCCCGCGCTGGAATGGCTGTCCTTTGGCGGTGACCACGATACAATTGTTCTCACGCCATGTGCTCGGATCATATTCTCCCCAGCGCAGCTCGAAGCTGGTGAGCTTCAATCTATCGAGAGCAATAAGCAGGTCCTCCGACCATTGGTAACAGTAGCCGCGTTTCCTGAGGCCGTGGTAGATAAGGAAATTATTAAAAATTGGCGTGCCAAACATTCGGTATTCTCGCCTGAGTTTGGTTACAGTGGCGTATGCGCATTGTGCCAGCAGCTTTGCCTCCTCCCGATTCACTCTTGGCGAAAGGGCCGCGAGTTGGTTGGCCAGCGCTTCGGCTTTGGTAGAATCATTTTTTGGCACCCGGAATGAAAACGATCGTTGTTGTTGATCAGCCGTAGCCGGCCTGATCCAGGCCGCAAAGATCACAAGGGCAACAGCAAAACGAGTTAGCGATTGAATTTGCGACGCGGATGCTCGCGTCGCCACCACCATTACGTTTGCGGCATGGATGTAAGGCATCGTTCCCACGTTCATAATTTCTTCGGCATAGTGTCACTGTTCGTATGTATGGTGGTAAAAAAAATAAGAGATTCCTCCAGACCTTCGCGTAAAGCTACGGCGGAGCAGGCCGACTCCGCTCGGCGTGGCAAACGGTTTGCCCGCGCCTGATTTCCGCGTAATTCTGAACACTTTCCTTTCCCATGCCCGATCGAATTTATCTCTTTCCGATTGATCCGGAACTGATTCCCGGCGCACGCAATGCAATTGAGGTCTGTCTTCGACTGAAGCCAAAGGAACGCATCACGATCATTACCGACATCGCCACGCGCGAAATCGCCGCTGCGCTACAGAAGGAAGTGGAGCGCGTCGGCTCTGAATACAGTTTGTTCTCATTGGAACATCACGCGCGGCGTCCGCTCCAGTACATGCCCGAGATCATCCTGGATGATCTGGCGCGCTCGCAGGTTAGTATCTTTTGCGCGCAAACACAGACGGGCGAGCTCGGCGCCCGGATTCAGATGACGACGGTAATTAACAACCATCGCATTCGTCATGGTCACATGGTCAACATCAACCGGCAGACCATGCGGGAAGGAATGCGCGCCTATTTTTGCGCGGCCGATGCGCTCAGTCAGCGCTTGGTTGCGCGCGCACGAGAGGCCCAGCACATCACTTGTCGCACCCCGCACGGCACCGAATTCCAGGCGGAGCTTTCGCCTGAATTAAAATGGCTAAAGACCAGCGGCATCATCACGCGTGACAAATGGGGCAATCTTCCCGGTGGCGAAATTTTTACTGCGCCGATGAACACCAAGGGTGTGTTCGTGGTTGATGGCGTGGTTGGCGATTATTTGTGCGAGCGTTTCGGCGATCTCGAATCCAATCCGCTTACGATTGAAGTGGAAAACAACCGCATCCGATCGTTGCGGTCCGAGAACAAGGACTTGCGCGACGAATTTCGCGCTTACACCAGCACGGATGAAAACAGCAATCGGGTCGGCGAATTTGCGATCGGCACCAACACCGCCTGCACGCATGTCATCGGTAACATTTTGCAGGATGAAAAAATTCCGGGCGTTCACATCGCCTTCGGTCATCCCTATGCCGAGCACACTGGCGCGAACTGGGTTTCGAAAACGCATATCGACTGCGTCGGCCGCGATTTCGATGTCTGGTTCGACGACGCTCAAGTGATGCGCGCGGGAAAATTTTTGATATAGTGTTCGTGCATGATCGACGAGATTCGAAAACAATTGGAGGCCAGGCCGTTTGTTCCGTTCTCGGTTCGGACATCAGACGGACACGAGTATTCAGTGCCGACCGTGGATCACGCCTACATCACGCCGCGTGGCAACCGCGTCATCGTTACTGACGACAAAGGCACTGTGGCCATTCTCGGGCCGCTCCATATTAATAGCGTGATCCAACAGCCGAACGGTGCGTAGCAGCCAGGGGAGCACCGGAGCCTGTCCAGGTCGAGGTCGAATGGAGGGCGTCCGTTGAATTCTTTTCACTAGCGCTTATCGCGACGACACCGAAGAATTCGTCGGACATCTCGGAGAAGTGTCCTACCTAAATGGAGTCATCGTTTCGCTCGAAATTCAACGCTGATTTTACGTCTGAGAAATACGCGGCGCTGTTGCGTTGCGTGAATGAAACCGAGAAGTGGCCGGCGGATTTTCGGATTTCAGAAACGCCCATTTTTTTGACGCGCGAATTCACGGACGAAGTCACGCGAGCCGCGTATGCAATTGTCGATCAAACGCGCACGTCGGAATTCGCGCGACACACGGAGAACGCGATTCCCGAAGGACTGGAAGTTCCCAATGAATCGGCGCACTCGAATTTTCTAGTGGTCGATTTCGGAATTTGCGCGGAAGGCGATCGGCTCGTCCCGCGACTGATTGAGCTGCAAGCTTTTCCGAGCTTATTCGGTTTTCAGTTGCTGCTGCTGCACTGCATCCGCAAAGCGTATCCAGTGATTCCGCGAAATT
>VBQB01000057.1 GCA_005887855.1 Verrucomicrobiota bacterium
GGCCATCATTCAGCGCAATTGCGAGCGTCGCTTACAAAGAATTCCTCCACATCTACCGCGATCGGCGCGTCTTGCTTTTACTGATTATTCTCCCGCCGCTCTTTACGCTAATTTTCGGGCACGCCTTCGAGAATACTGAGCTCACCGGTGTTCCGGCGTTGCTAATCGATCGCGATCAGACGCCGCGCACCGCCCGTTTCATCGACATCATCTCCAAGGACAAAACGTTTTACTGGAGAATGCCGGCGCCCGACTTTCAGGGTGAGTCGGACCTGATCGGAAATGGAGTGAAGGCGGCTCTGGTTATCCCGGTTGGTTGGACCGATAGCCTGAATAAGGGGGACCCGAAGGCGCTACCTCTTTACCTCGACGACAGCGACACCAACACTGCCGGTGCAGTCGAAGGCGCTGTGCAAAAGAGTCTGGGTACGTTCCAGGCCAAAGAGCGCGACCTGATTGTGGAGTCACTCCCGGAGGACGTGATCGAGTTAGGCAAGAAATTGCCCGTCGATATCCGTAAACAATTCGTCTCGCTTATGACCGCGTGGAGCGCGGAGCCGAAGAACTTGTACAATCCGAAGTCGCGCTTCATCGATTACGTCGTGCCAGGCGTGATCGGGTTGATTTTGCAATTGCTCACTGTCACGCTCATGGCCTGCACGATCGCCCGCGAACGCGAATCGGGCACGCTCTATCAATTGCTGGTGACTTCGCTCCAGCGCGGTGAAATTGTCATCGGGAAAATGCTGCCGTATCTGGTTGTCTCCATTTGTTTGGTGGTAGTGATTGTGGCGCTTAGTTGGTGGCATTTTGGGGTAGCATTTTATCAGCCTCCCGCGCTTGCGTTGATCTGCCTGCTCTTCCTCCTCTGCTCGCTCGGACTCGGGTTGCTGATTTCAACCTTCTCGCGCACCCAAACGCAAGCGATCCAATTTTCTGTTTTCTTTCTGTTGCCGGTCTTTGTTCTCTCAGGCGCATTTGCGCCGCTCGAGCAACTGCCGAAAGCAATCCGATATATCTCCGAACTTTTCCCGCTCACCCATTTTTGCCGTGCGTTCCGGCTCGTAAACATGTACCACGCCGGCGTCTCGTTTTACGTTGTCGATCTTATCGTGCTCCTGGCGGGAACGCTGATCACATTTCTCGGTGCAGCTTTTCTGCTCAAACGAATTGAGCAATAACCTTCTTGAACGCGCTGCATCTGGCTGGCATTCGCTGCCCGAATTTCGTCGATGCGCGACCTGGCGAAGCGCGTTTAGGTTTTGCTCATGACAACTTCCAAATTTTGTATCGTTCCTCTTCCGACCGAAGTGGCAGAGACGGCGCGGCGGTCGGCGGCGAATGACGAGTCAGACCACGCGATCATGGTTGCGGATTCACCTAATGGTTACCCGTGCCGGCATTGTCTGCGATTCGCCCGGTCCGGCGAACGCGTGATTCTTTTTCCTTACGCGGCGATTCCACCTGATCATCCCTACTCCGAGAGTGGTCCGATCTTCGTTCATGCTGAGGCATGCCAGCGTTACGCGGCGACGCGTGAATTCCCAGCGGACCTTCGCAAGGGCAGGGCGATGCGAGCTTATAATTCAAAGTTCGACATGATCGACGCAGAGATCGTGAACGGGAGCGAACCAGAAACAGTAATTGAAAAGTTCTTTGAAAATCCGGAGACTGCATTCGTGGATGTGCGCAGCGTTACTCGCGGTTGTTACACATTTCGAATCCAACGCGCATGAAAACGCCGGAGCTTCTTCCTCCACCTGAAACGATGTATCGCGCCCTGCTGAAGCGTGATGCGAGTTTCGAAGGCATATTTTTGGTCGGAGTGCGCACGACGGGAATTTTTTGCCGGCCAACGTGCACGGCGAAAAAGCCGGCGCGAGAAAATGTCGATTTTTTTGCAACGGCCGGTG
>VBQB01000058.1 GCA_005887855.1 Verrucomicrobiota bacterium
TCTGCGCGGTGAAGTTCAGGCCGCGCCGCAGCATTCGCAGATCATAATCGCCGCCGTGCAGAACAATTTCTCTATCTTCCAGCGCCCGGCGCAGTGGCTGCAGGTCGAGATCAGCCAGCGGATCGACAATTACGTCGTGCTGTAGGCGGGATCGTTGATCCCGGGTGCCGGAGCCAGTTTCCACATCCGGGCCGGCATCATCGATACTGGCTACAGCTGGCACACTGATCTGAAGCAGACAAAGTTTCTCTCGGTACGAATGCAGGCTGTCTGCTTCAGTATCGAGCGCGATGCGATCGGCAGCGTCAACCTTCTTGAGCAGCTCAGTCAGCCGGCAATCGGTTGCAATAAAGCGCGGTCGTAATGACGAATGACCAAGCTCAAACGAATGTCGAAATCCGAATGACGAAGGGCGCGCTCCAAGCCCTGCTTCGTCATTTGCACATTCGGGCTTCCTTCGTCATTCGTCATTCGTCATTCGTGCTTCGTCGTTCCCGTCACTTCAATCCACTCAAGAGGAGCTCCGCGTTAGTCTTCGTCACGTGTAGATTGTCGATCAGTTTTTCCATTGCCTCGAGAGGCGGAAGCGCTGCCATCGTTTTGCGCAGCATTAGCACCCGTTCCCATTCATCGGGATGATAAAGCAACTCCTCGTGTCTCGTAGCTGAGAGCAGCGGATGGATTGCCGGATAGAGCCGCTTCTCCTGCAACGCGCGATCGAGATGCAGCTCCATGTTGCCGGTGCCTTTGAATTCTTCGAAAATCAATTCGTCCATTCGGCTGCCAGTTTCTGTTAAAGCAGTCGCGAGCACGGTCAGGCTGCCGCCTTCTTCTGCATTTCGGGCCGAACCGAAAAATTTCTTCGGCTTAATGAGTGCCTTCGCTTCGACGCCGCCCGACATGATTCGGCCTCTGCCCGGCTCCAGATTGTTGTATCCGCGTGAGAGCCGCGTGAGGCTGTCGAGCAAGACCACCACGTCGCGTTTTAGTTCCACCAAGCGTTTCGCGCGCTCCAGCACTATCTCGGCTACCTGGACATGTCGTTGCACGCTTTCGTCAAAGTTCGAATGGTAAATCTGACAATCACCGGACCCGCCTCCGGCGGGCAGCCCCTTCGAATGCTCGGGCGCGGCAGCAGAAGCGATTCCCGTAGAAGGGGCTGCCCTCCGGGTGCTGAGCAGATCAATTTCTCGCTCCAAATCCGTCACTTCTTCCGGGCGCTCGTCTACTAGAAGCAGGATGAGCACAATCTCCGGATGATTTACGCGAATGGCTTTCGCGATTTCCTTGAGCAGGATCGTCTTGCCAACCCGCGGCGGCGCGACGATAAGCCCGCGTTGTCCGCGCCCAAGCGGCGTCAGCAAATCCACCGCGCGCGCGCTGATGGAGTTCGTCTTGGGGTTCTCCAGAATAATCCTGCCCTGTGGAAATTGCGGCGTGAGCTTGTCAAAGTGCGTCGGCTGCGTCCACTCCTCGACGGATTGGCCTTCGACACTTGTGACCGTGTCGAGTGAGAGGAACTTCTCACGCTGCGCTGGTAGTCGAACTCTCCCGGCGATCTTTTGGCCAGGGCGCAACTGGTATTGTTCAATAACGGCGCGCGGAACGGCTACGTCCTCGGGGAGAGGCAGAAAATTAAATTTTGGCCAGCGCAAAATCGCAAAGGAGTCGCTGACCTGATCCAGGAAACCTTCTGCAGTGACAGTTGTGCCGCCGCCGCTTAATGCTGTGCGGACAATATCGAGGATGTGCTGATGGCGAGAGCGCGCGGGATGCAAAAACAAATCCAAATCACGCGCCAACGCTTTTAGTTTTTTTTCCGAAAACTCTTGCAGCTCATTTAGATCAAGTGAGCGAACTATAGCCGGGATCGTTGATCCCGGGATCTGCGCTCCCTTTTCAGCGGCTGTGCCAGCCCCCTTGTCAGCAGGCGACCCGTTTTCGGCAGACTTCGGCGTGGCGCGCACGCCTGCCTCCGAAGTTTCGGTCTGCGGAATCGATACCTCTACCTTTTCGTCCATGATTGCGGTTGCCAAAGCGCACCAAGAAAATGCGCTTGCTCCATCAGCGCCGCACGACTGCCGTCATTCCACACGACGTGGTCCGCTCGCGCGATTTTGTCGTCCAGTGGCATTTGTGACTTAATCATCTCTTCAGCTTCCGTGTTTTTGAGCGACATTCGTTGTGTCAGCCGGGCCAGCTGCACCTTGTACGAACAGACCACCACGACCACCCGGTCGCACAATGCTTCACCGCCGGTTTCATAAAGGAGTGGAATATCAGCAAAGAAAAAATCGGGAGAATTGCGATGCCTTTTCGCCTCAGCGCTCCATTGGCGGCGAATCCGCGGATGGAGGATCTGTTCAAGCGCGCGTTTCTTAGTCGCGTCGTTAAATATTATTGCTCGAAGTTTGTCGCGATTCAAGTCTCCGTTGCGTGAAAAGACGCCGGCGCCAAACTCCGCACGAATTTCTTGCTTCACCTCTGGAAGCTGGACCAGAGTGTGAGCTGCCTGGTCGGCATTGAAGAATTTCGCTGTGGGAAAGATCTCGCGGAGACATTCGCAGAACGTGCTTTTACCTGTGGAAATTCCGCCCGTGATCCCGATTGAAGGCATTTGCGAACCTCACCGCGGCGTGATGCCTTCGGCAAGATCAACATGGAAGGTTTGCTTCACTTTCGTTGTGCCGAAAGTTAATTCCGCAGCGTACTCTCCGGCAGGGAGAAGCCGCTTTGGGTCGTCTCCGCCGTATTCCACGCTGACGTCTTTGGTCGGCCGCAAATCCCA
>VBQB01000108.1 GCA_005887855.1 Verrucomicrobiota bacterium
TCGACCGCGATCTGGAAACCATTTGTGCAAAATGTCTGGAGCGCGAACCAAACGCGCGCTATCGCTCGGCCGGGGATCTGGCCGAAGACCTTGAACGCTGGCTCGCCGGCCGCCATATCATTGCGCGTCCAGTTTCGGCGCCAGTGCTCGCGCTACGCTGGTCGCGCCGGAATCCGATTACTGCGGGATTGGCTGCACTCTTACTCACACTGGGGACAACGGTCGGGATAATGACTTGGGAAAGCGAACTAGTCGACCGTCCAGTAATGACTGGAATCGCCGTGCTGCCCTTTGAAAATCTGAGCGAAACCAAAGAGAGCGCGTTTTTTGCCGATGGTATCCAGGACGGCATTTTGACCAAGCTGGCCAAGGTGGCCGACCTCAAGATAATCAGTCGCACCAGCGTCATGCAATATCGTGGGGCACGGAATACGCAGCAAATCGGCCGGGCACTGAATGTCTCTCACGTGCTGGAGGGAAGCGTCCGCAGGGAGGCGGGCAAGATCCATCTAAACGCCCAACTGATTGATACCCGCACCGACACTCACGTTTGGGCGGAGGAATACGATCGGGATTTGACTGATCTGTTCGCAATCCAAAGCGAGATCGCGCAAAAAGTCGCAGATCAACTTGAAACCAAAGTCTCAACTGTCGAGAAAGCCGCCATCCAGGAGCCACCGACCAGGGATCTTGTTGCCTACGATTTCTACTTGCGAGCCAAAGACCTCATCAATGGCATTTCGTTTAGCACGCGGGCAAAAGAAAATTTGTTCGACGCCGTGCAACTCCTTGAACAGGCGATCGCACGCGACCCTTCGTTCTTTGATGCCTATTGCCAGCTCGCGGGGGCGCATGACCGGATGTATTTCTTTGGTTTCGACCACACGGAGGCACGCCTCAGATTGGTCGAAACAGCCATTCAATCTCTCCGCAGTCTGCACCCGAACTCCGGAGAGGTACATCTGGCCCTCGCCCAGCATCTTTACTGGGCGTATGGGGATTACGATCGAGCCCGAGAGGAGCTGGTTGCCGCCCGGCGTACGCTGCCGAACGAATCTCGAATTCCTCTAATGGCTGGCTACATTGACCGGCGGCAGGGTCACTGGGACAAATCCCTGGAGGAAATGAAGCAGGCGCTGGAGTTGGACCCGCGCAATTTTACCATCCTCCATCAAATCTCTCTTAATTACGAAGGTTTGCGCCGATATAAGGAGATGGCCACGACTCTGGATCGCGCGCTGGCGATAGCTCCCAAAGATGTTCCCAGCCGGGTAAGACGCGCTTGGGTTGATCTCGAATGGCGCTCAGATCCAAAACCGCTGCATACAGCAATTCAGACGATCCTGGCCGAGGACCCGAACGCGGCGCCTGTTCTCGTTGAGCAATGGCTCGCCGTTGCCTTACGTGAGCGCGATGCCGCCGCGGCCGAGCGCGCGCTGGCCGCCATGCCGGCTGGTGGGGGCGGATGCTACGACGACGGCATTCCATTTCCTAACAGTTGGTGCGAGGGTCTTGTCGCCCGGCTCCGCGGCGATGAGCCGGCAGCTCGTGCCGCCTTCACCAAAGCGCGAATAGAGCTCCAGCAAATGATGCGCGACCAACCCGACTACGCGCAGGGTCTCTGCGCGCTCGGTGTTATTGATGCTGCTTTGGGAAATAAGGAGGACGCCGTTCGCGAAGGCCGGCGCGCAGTCGAGCTAATACCCGTCAGCAAAAGCGCCACCGAGAGCCCGCTCTTGATGCAGTACCTGGCAGTCATTTATGCATGGACGGGCGACAACGATCGCGCAATCGAACGATTGGCCGAGGCAGCGAAGCTGCCGGGGAGCTGTTTGAGCTACGGCCATTTGCGTCTCAATCCGATTTGGGACCCGCTGCGAGGAGACTCGCGCTTTGATAAGATCATCGCTTCGCTTGCGCCGAAGTAAGACAGCACGCCGCAGGGTTTTGAATTAGTCTTGCCGCAGCCGGCGCCGTCGGGAGCTTTGATTTATGGGAGCTTTCGACGACAGAAAATCTTCTTCGATACCACGTTTAAAACGGTAAACGCGTGTTCGTTGATTGTCAGTCCGGCAACTGCGGGATGAAAAGGCTCAACCAAACCGGAAAGAATGGATGAGCCCTTCAGCATGTAAGAAGACGACCGAAGTCATCTCTGTAGTGTGCGCTCCTTGAGCTTGAGCGAAATGGCCTGCGGTAATCAAAGCGCTTGAAGAGCACATTATCAAAGTAGTGCAGGAAAGTGGACGATCGTTTGCGCCAACGTCTTTCGCGCCTAGGTGACGGCAAAGGCATCGACAACTGGCACAGCCTCCCAGCCCACTTAGGCCGGTCTATTGGAGAAGAAATCGTTCCTGTGCGCGCCGGCATGGAGCGACCGAAAGAACATCGAAGTGCACACGAACCGGCGCTTCAAACGCCAGGGCCGCGAAGGCGCCGAACATCTTGCTCAACTTCTCTGGCTTCAGACTCACCGCAAGATTGGACCCACTGGTGGAACAAAACTGCCTTAGTTAAAACCAAAACCCCCACGGGCTGACATTCATCGGCCCCACCGCCTAACTGATAATTGACCAACTACTCGAGTGTGCGAACCTATTCTTTTTTTTTTTGTTCTTGACAATAAGGGCAACCGCCCTTAGCTGCCAAGTTATGAACAAAGACCAACCTGGAATCGCTAAACGTTTTGTCGCGGCAGTGCTCGTGACTATGGCAGTTGTGGGGGTCAGCGCCCTTGCAATGCATACGCCCACTCATAACCCAAACGCTCTGGCTCGTCCCCTGAAGAGTATTCAAACGGATAAAGCAATACAGTTTCAGGCATTCTTGCCCCCAGTATATTGCACTCGCTTCGTGGAGAGAGTCCCATCAATGACTGCGGAAAGTAAGGCTTCGACTGAGAATTTGAAATTAATCGCGGCGGCATTTTAAGCCCGGTTCGCCGTTTTAGTTCGGTGACCTGAAGGATGTGCTTTGGGCGCTAAGCGCATTTATGCGGTTTGCGCCGGGGTACATTTTTTCCTTTTAACAGCAGTTTCCCTTCGCGGGATATTCGCGCTTGTCGCGGAGGACGCGACCATATTGCCGTCTGCGCTCGATAAGTACGCGCGCGGTGGCGAGGTGGTTCTGGCATCGGTATTGGGGAAGGACCTCGCTGCGTCTAATCCGGCGCGGCGGGGTATAGTGGCCTATCTGGATGCTGTGGGCAGCCAATCGGGATACACCTTTTTTGCGCCGAATGTCCCAGGTTACTACAAGTTAATCTTGGAACTATATTACCATGACGGACGAGTCGAATATGACTTGCCGCATGTGACCGGCGGAGCAGCCGCCCTTCGTTTGGACGGTTTATTAGACAGGTTGGCGGATCCCGGTTACGAGCCTTTACGGGAAGTGGTGGTCAAAATGCTCGCGTTCTCCATTTGGCGGGAGCACCCTGATGTTAAAAAGATTCGGGCCATTTTCGGATCAGTCACCCCGCCGAGTATCAGTGACTTTGAACAAGGAAAAAGAGAATCGTTCCAACCTCTGTTCAGTTACGATTTCAGCCTTCGAAATGAAGAGAACCAGTCAACGTCCCAATGAGACGGCTGCGAGCATGGGGCAACGATTTGATCGGCTTTTTGTTTCTGCCAGAAACCGACAAGTGGCTTACCGTTTTGCGTGTCGGTCTGGGTCTGCAAGTAACCGTCTACGCGCTCTTCTTAAAGAGTGACTGGCAGTACTTGTTCGCCGGGACTGGCAAGGGTCTTGTCAGTCGCGAATTGGGGGAGGCCATTATCTCTTTCGACAGTCCTTTCATTCCGAAACTTGGCTGGCTTGTTACTCTCGGCGGCCACGTCAACATCGGGGAAGAAACCGTACTTTCTGTTGCCTGGGCCTGCTTGCTTGTGGCGGGATGTTGTTTGTTGCTGGGACTTTTTTGCCGCCCGGCAGCTATAAGTGCTTGGTTTCTTCACCTCTGCGCAGCTCAAAGTGGAGGGTTGCTGGCATACGGCGCCGATAACTTTATGACGATGGGACTATTTTATTTGATGTTGTCGCCGCTGCCCGATCGGTACTCCCTTGATCATTGGCTGGGAAAAACAAAACCGAAGAATCCACAACTTTTAGGCTTTTGGCGGCGCGTCTTACAATTGCACCTTTGCCTCGTTTACTTTTTCGGAGGCCTGGGAAAATCCCTCGGTAGCGGTTGGTGGGATGGATCAAATCTCTGGCGAGCGCTGATACGACCACCTTTTGACATCATTTCACCAGACATTCTTATTCGATTCAAATACCTTTTGCCCATCCTCGGAATTTCAATCTGTCTGATCGAACTTGGTTATGTATTTTGCATTTGGATGAAAAAGACTCGGTTCATTTGGCTAGTTTGCATTGTGGCGATGCATATCGCCATCGGACTGACAATGGGAATGTATCTCTTCGCGCTGATCATGATCGTATTGAATCTCGCCGCGTTCGGCCCTGATTTCGGATCTCTTTTCCTCGCGTATCGTGAACGATTCCGCCCAGTCTTGCCAGAACGGCTCTCGCCGTGACGGGGCCTGATCCCAAATAAGCGTCGTTGCCCGCCTTAGCGGACTCAGTAACCACGAATCAACACGGACCATGGCAGGAGTTTAGGCCACACGGGCTGCCGCGGTCGGCGACCGCGGCTACAACTCCCAACAAACGCATTCATGAGTTCGTGCTCGTTGGTGTGCATTCGTATTTAACTGCTGGACGAATCAACCGATCCGGAAACGAAGGTCGCGAATCGTTTTTCCGCCGAAGCGTTTTTTTAACTTCCGCAAGATTTCAGGCTTGGAGACTTGCTCGAGTTCGTAATGGAGAGCCGGTTGAAGAACGCGGACGTACAAGACGCCTTCCCGCAGCGCGACTGGCGACGAGTGCGCGGCGATAAATTCGCCGACGATCTTTGACCAGGCGTCGATCACTTCGGTCTCGTGCAAACGCTCGCGCAGTCCGAGGCGTTGCATGAGCTTCGGGACCAACTCAGCGGGTGACTGCCAGCGATCCGGTCGCGTCTTTCTTTCGGGCAAGCCGCGCCATTCGGCAATAACCGCAGTGCGAAGAGCGGCGTTGTTCATCTCGAGACATTAAGCCACAGACTCCGTGCTGAGCAACGCCGAAGCATGAGCACGGAGCCAACGTTAAAGAATTGAAGCCTGAAAATGAATCGAGGGCGCGCCCGACAGTCTCGCCCTACCTTCTGCGGTTGATGACTCCGACTACGTTCGCGAGCAGCCAGCCGCGACCACACCGACTCAACGAGGTAACGATTTAGCCATTCAACGTGACGCTTGGCATCAATACTTCCGCCGCATATTGCTCGGCAAAATGTTCAACTCGGTGCGGTACTTGGCGACGGTGCGCCGGGCGATCGGGATGCCGCGCGCTCTCAGAATTTCGACGATCTCCTGGTCGCTCAAGGGCGCGTTGCCATCCTCGTGCTTCACCAGATCAAGGATGGCTTCTTTTACGCTGGTGTTGCTCATCGATTCGCCAGTGGCGGTTTGATAGCCGGGCGTGAAAAAGTATTTCATCTCGAAAACACCCTGCGGCGTAGCCATGTATTTGCCGGAAACCGCGCGGCTCACCGTGGTCTCATGCACGCCCACCGCCTCGGCGATTTCCCCCATGGTCATCGGTTTCAGCTGCGATGTGCCATGCTCAAAAAAGTCGCGCTGCCGCGAAACGATCTGGTGCGCGATGTTGGAAATCGTTTGCTGGCGCTGGTGGATCGATCGGATCAGGAATTTGCCGCTCCGAATTTTGTCGCGGACGTAATCTTTGACTTCACTGCCGTTGTTGTCCTGCGCGATGATGTCTTTGTACGTGTTGCTGATCCGCAGATGCGGAATTTGCTCGTTATTTAAAATGATCTGGTAATCGCCGTTCACTTTTTCGACCGTCACGTCCGGCAGCACGTAATTTTGCGGCGCGGCAGAAAACGCCTGGCCGGGACGGGGATTAAGTCGCGCGATGTTGTTGGCGCCCTTCTGTACTTGCTCCACACCAATGCCCATTCGTCGTGCTATTTCGGGAAAGCGCCGCTTGCCCAAGTCCTCCATGTGCTCGGAGAGGATTTTATATTCAAGACTGTTTTGTTTTCCGTCACGCTGCAGCTGAATGAGCAGGCACTCGCGCAGATCGCGCGCGCCCACGCCCGGCGGATAAAAGCTCTGAATGAGGGCGAGCATTTTTTCGAAATCTTCCTTCGGGATGCCGGACGTGAGTGACATCTCTTCCGGCGTGCTTTGGAGAAATCCGTTGTCGTCGATGTTGCCGACGATTATCTCCGCCGCTTTGCGATCATTCGCAGCGAGCGCGGTCTGATTCAGTTGCCCCATCAGATGCTGCTGAAGCGTTTCCTCTGTGGCGATGGAGTCGAAAAAGAATTGGCGTTTATCTTTCGCTTCCTGCGAACGGCCGCTGTAACTGCTCGATTGCGCCATGTAATCGCGCCATTCCTCATCCAATCGTGCCAGCTTATCGAATTCCTCTTTGAAATTATCGTCTGCTGAAGGCTCGGCGCGGTTGGGTTCGTCCGGGCTCGGCTCGTTCGGCAGGTCCTCCAGCACCGGGTTTGTTTCCATTTCCTGTTGAACCAGATTGCGCAGCTCGAGGAGGGGCGCTTGAAGGATGAGAAGGCTCTGCTGGAGCTGCGGCGCCAGCACCTGTTGCAGCGCAAGGTTCTGCGACTGGTGCATTCCCTGTCCGGCCATACGCCGAATTTACCGGTGCAGCCGGCGACAAGCAAGCAGTTCGGGGACAGAGATTTTTGTAGTCGTGCCCCTGTTCACCACAGCGAATCCGTCCCGTGGCGGACGGGGCGCGGTAGGAACGCAGGACTTTCAGTGATCCAGCATCCAGCCGAGCATCGAGCATCGAGAGTGCTCAAACTCCCGCTGCATCCCATTTGGCGATCGTTTCCTCAATCAGGCGGGCAATTTTATCGTTCACTTTTGTGAAATAGGTCCTCGCTTTCACCGGATCGAATTTCGGATAACCCTGGCCTTCTTTGTAAAGCAGGATGGTGGAGGGGAAGGGATACGCACTCCAGGTATTCGGCGGCGGAATCGCCGTCGCCATGTCAGGTTTGTAATGCTCTTTCTGAATGAGAGCCGGATCGATCGCCATAATGTATGCGGTCTCATTTTCCGCTCCGTGACCACCATCCTCGCCAAACACTTCAAGGGTCACGTCGCTGCAATAAGACCACCAGTTTACGACCAGAATTCTGGTCCCGGTGTCGCGTCCGACTTCCTGCGCGAGTGCGCTCAGAATGGCGGTCTGTCCGCCGCCATGGCCGTTTAGCAAAATAATATTTTTGAATTTATTCTTCGCCAGACCGACGAGAACGGCGCGGACATAAGCACGATAGGCATCTTCGGGAATAGTGAAGCTGCCCGGATATGCGTCCAGGTTTCCGGTGAATCCGTAGGGAATTGCTGGCGCAATCATCGCGTTGACTCGCGGCGCGATCTCGCGCGCCATCGCGATTGGCGCGAGGATATCCGCTCCGTTGGGTGCGACGCCGTGCGGCTCAAGCGTTCCCAACGGCAGCAACACCGTCTGGATTTTTGCCGGCACGCATTCGCGAAATTCGATCCAGTTGACACGCTCCATTTCGCGCGTGCCCGGCGCGTTTTGCTCGACAGCATTCATCGTTACAGATTAGCAGCAGCGCGATTGTCCTGCTTCCATTTTCTAAATTGATAACAAGCTGGAAGCGTGCGCTACATCCTTCCATTCACCATCATCCAATCGATTGGCCCGTCGAATGCCACGATTTCTTCGAAGAGATTCGCGCCTCCACTGCGCGGTATGCTGATGAGATCGGCTTGAAAACCGGGCCGAATCCGTCCCAGCGTCCCGCCATGGCGGGATTGATCCAACGCTAGCGCCGGATTCACTGTCACCATTTCGAAGATTTTATCCGGCGAGAGTCCAGGCTCGTTGCGCTGAAAAGTGCGCATTTCCGCGAATAAACTCAGGCTCTGGTTGCTCGCGAGACTGTCAGTCGCGAGGCAAACGTTGAATTTAAGAGCGCGCAATCTTTCGAACGGGAATCGGTTGTGCGCGAAATAGTGGTGACTGCGGGGCGAATGCACGACATGAAATTTTCTCTCTGCTGTTTCGAGCAAATCGAAATCGCTTTCTGCCAATTCGTTCAGATGCGCAACGATCCATTCTGTTGGTAGCGCGCGATCGACGCCGATGAATGCCGCCAAGGGCGTCATCCTGCCACAATCACTCATCGGTCGCCCGATGCTTTTCATGAATTCATAAAGCGGCCCTGACGCCTCCTGAAACATCGACGTCTCCTCGCGCGACTCGGCCAAATGCGTCGTCAACAAAACGTTCTCGCGTTGCGCGATTTCCTCGCAGCATCGGTATAAATCTGCGGACGCCGTGAACAACGCGTGCGGCGCGAGTGCCCAATTCTCTGCTGGCTTCAGCGCTTCAATGGCAAGATCGACAATTTCATTCGCCTGTTCCGGCGAGCGCACGTCGATCAATTCTGCAAACCACCACGTTCGAATTGGTGAGTGAATCTGTGAAATCAACTCCGGAAACGCGGTGAGATTCGCGACCGTTGTCGTTCCGAATCTTTTTGCTTCTGCAAAACCTTCCGTGATCGATGAAAGATAATCGGCTCCGGAGAGCTTCGCCTTCTCCGCATTGATTGCGCGAATCCAATCGGCAAAGGATTTTTGCGGCGGGATTTTGCCGCGCAAACAAGTGTAATCGAGATGGCAATGCGCGTTGATCAGTCCAGGAAGAAGCGCCTGCTCGCCAAGGTCGACAATTTCGCCCGAGTTGCGCCTTTCGACTTCGTCGAAGCTACCAAGATCGATGATTCGATTTCCGGAAATCGCGACTGCGCCGTTCTCAATCGGCGCTCCGTCCATCGTGACAACAGTACGCGCGCGAACAATCATTTTTCTGCTGTAGCGGCCCCGAAAGCATTCGGGGTCGCATCACTGGCCGCGCTTTCGCCTTTCACCACGTTCCGGCATTCGGCCACGAGCAGATTGCACGCTTCCTCACAAAGCAGGGGAATTGCAGCTGTAGCCGGGGTCCCCGTTGTAGCCGCGGTCGCTGACCGCGATTCGGGCGCAGCCTGATCGTAGGCAGGATCAAACTTCTGGGGTGGCAACCTTGTCGATGCAATCGTGCCACGCTGATCGCGTTTCCACAAAATTGTGCGTAAACATCCACCGTCGGATCGGCAAAAATCTCCGATCAGATCATTGATTTGTTTGTCCGAAATTTTCGCGGCGAGACGATACATTCCTGACTGTCGATCCAATGTGTCGCGCAGCGGGGTCGTGCACAGTTGATCGGTTTTCCAGGCGCCAAAGACAGAGAGCCTGCCCGGATAAAAATAATCGAGGCCGCGCTTGAGGTCCTCGAGCGTCGAGAGTTCCAATTGCCAGCCATGACGCAAATTTGGCGCCGTTTTGAGCGGACGATAGTTTCCGTCGTCATCATACCGCGCAATGTCAATTGCACTTTCCGCACCTCGGAAAACATGCAGGTCCTCGCGGCGTTCATCACTGCGATGTAAAAGAACAAAACCCTGATCACTTCTTCGAATCAGAATCTGACCGAAGAGAAGAGCGTCAGTCAGCGCAGTTTCGAGAACTCGCTCGATGAGATCGGGCATGCGCCGATTCGGGCCTGTCAGGTCAGGCAGTGCGCAATCAACCCGCCCGCGCGCTCAAGAAATTGTCGATCCTCCTCGCCGAAGGCGTTCAACTTTTCGCTCTCGGCATCGAGCATTCCAAGGATGTGCCGGTTCTCGTTGGTCATCGGAACAATGATCTCGGACCGTGTTGTGTGAAAGGTAGGCAGATAGCGCGGATCGTGATGCACGTCGCCGACGATGACCGGTTTCCCGGATTCCAGCGCCGCCCCGCACAACCCTTGAGTGATTGGGAAACGCGGATACGCCGGTGGCTCGTTACCCGTTCCAGCAAGAATCACGAAATCCTTTTTCACGATCTTGTAAACGCCGACCCAGCGATAATTGCGCGCCGCGCGAATCATCTCTGCGAGTTGCCTCATCCGCGTTGGCGTGCACCCGCCGGCGAGCGCGAATGCCCCGATCTCTTGCAGCTTCTTGCAGGTCGTTTCTTTCATTCGCGGGAGAGCAATCTCGTGCAAAAGAAAACAAGCGCGAGCGGGATTTCAAGTTTTCGTGATTAATTTCGCCCCATGATCGCGAGACGCTTCGGAGTCAAATTTGGCTGCCTGCTCGATAATGATGTCGGCGAAGCCCTGGTCTGTGCCGATGGACGGCGCATAGAATAATGAGCGATCATCGATCTTGTAGGGATTGCGCCGAAACACCTCACGCCCGCTTGACTCAACGTCATCCCGAGCGGACTCGGGGGATTCCGTAAAACTACCCAAGGGCTTCGCCAAGGGATCCCCGTTCGACTCGGCTTCGCCTCGCTTAGGGCAGGCTTTCGACTTCGCTTCGCGGAACCGGTCCTGAGCGAAGTCGAAGGGCTCAGGATGACAACTTGGAATACCGAGCAATCTCGGGATGTCTTCGAAGCTGTGTAGCCCATCCGAGATAAAAAACGGAACCACGACCACGTTAGGAGTTATCGTCAATTTTTTCCAATCGGAAACCAGGGGCGGTTCTTCCATGTAAACGTTAAGCACAGTCCCATATTTTCTGAGCGCCCGGATCTTTTCCGCTTCACGCTTCGCGGCGACGGCGCTGTTTTCGTTCAAATCCGTTCCATGCGCGACGATCAGCAAGCTAGTCTTGAGGGGATCGACACTCCCCGCGACTTGGCGAGCGCGCTGGAGAAGCAAATCGGTCATCATCGGATGGTTCCCTGCAGGCTCGCAGTATTTCCAGATTTGACCGTTGGATCGCTTTGTAGTCCGGCCATTCAGCTCCAGCTCGCGCGGAATCACCGTCTGCGTGAAATAACCTTCGCTGATAAAATTCGGCACGACGTAAACTTCGCGAATCGCTTCCGGATCAAACAAAAACAATGCGTCGCGCAAACTCGGTTCCTCTTTCCAGAAGGCGCACGCTACATCGGCAAAAACTTTTCGACGCCGAATTTCCGCTGCATGCGCCAGCGTCGGCAGGCTCGAATCCGGATTTACGGTCGATCCATGACCAACGATAAGCAGCGCGCTGTCCTCCCATCTCACAGAACAACGTTCAACAGCCTGCCCTGAGCGCAAGTCGAATGGGTCCAACACTGAGTTGAAGCAGGCACAGCGGCTAGAAGTTCCCCGGCAGACTCGATCGCTGAGAAACCTAGTAGAATAGGTTTCTTAGAATCTCTTCTTTAGCTGGACGTACCAGAACCGTCCTTTGACATCGGCAATCGATTCGTCGTAGTTGTTTGCGAACGCTCCGCCGACGAAAGGCGGATCTTCATCGAACACGTTCTGCATCCCAAGGGTGATCGTCGTGCCATTCAGCCAGGCGCGCCATCCACAAGGGTTGTATTCGGCGGTGGAGACGGGTAGCACGTTTTTCTCTTTGCCGTCCAGCTTCACGTTCTTACCTCCATCCTTGGCAAAACCAGGCACCTCGACTGGAGCGGGCGGGGGCAACTTGAATGTATAAGAAGCGATCAAATCAAGCGTGATCCACTCCCGAACTTTTCGGGTAAGTCTGTCCAGGAGGATGTCATCGCTATACTGGCCGGTCCAGTGAAGCGTCGCGCCAATGTCGAAGCCGGCGAGCCACGAGTCAGCTGGACCATCATAGAACGCGCTCGCGTATGCGCGATTACGCGGCAGCGAACCACTGAAGCTGAATCCGCCCGGCACAAACTGCCCTGCGATATTGATCGGTTTGAAGTCCGAGCTAAGCTGCAGCACAAATCGGGATAGCCAGGTCCCGTTGATCGTGAAGGTCAATCGGCCCCAATCCGGACCGCCGGAAATTGCCGAGTCCAGAATATAGATTGCTTCGTAGTCGATGCCTTCCACGATGGCTTCAGACAGGTTCAGATCGGGATCGACGATCCGCTTGAGTGCGCCAGTGGTCGGATCACGAATTACCAGCCCGGGGAGCTGCTGCTCATGGTCAAGAATGAATTGCGCACCGAGCA
>VBQB01000221.1 GCA_005887855.1 Verrucomicrobiota bacterium
GGAGCATTGTCTGCGAGTCAATCGACAGCTCCTGCTTTGGAATCGCGCCGATGATGTTCTCAATCGCCTCGGGCATAGACCCCGCGTGCAGATTTAACACGATACGACCCGGACTGAGCGCATCCGCGATCGACATCGGAGTCTCACCGCGAGCAATCGAAGATTCATCTTCAATTTCGCCGACCAGTTCCTCAAATAAATCTTCGAGTGTGACAATGCCAGTCCATTCGCCACTAGGGTTGAGGATGATTCCCATTTCATTAGAGTGGCGGCGAAACTGGGCGGCCGTTTCACTTAGTGACAAATCCTCGCGCAGTTCGAGGCCGGAACGTGCCAGCTCTTTGAGCTGCGCTGCGTCGGGTTCCTGCCGGGTCTCTGCCAGCGCGAGATCCATCACGTGCAAAATGCCAAGCGGTCTTGCACCGTCGGCCTCCACAATCGGATAACGGGAAAAGCGCGTCTTGCGGAGCAACCGCGCGTTCTCGTTCCAAGGCGAGTTTAGCCGAATGACGGCTACCGAACTGCGTGGGCGCATCACTTCGCGCACAGGCTTGTCGGCGTGGTCGATCATGTTTTCGATCACGAGCAGACGGCGAAAAGGAATCAGACCAAGCTCCGCGGTCCGGCCAAAGATCCGCTTCAGATCGGCTTTGCGCGGCCGCAGCAGCGAAATGATCACGCACAATAGGAGAATAAAAACGATAAGGACGAGCGAAAGTGCGATTGGCACCTGTACGACGTGGCTGAGCAGCATTTTCGTTCCGAGCATCACTAGAATGGAAGCGAAGCCGTAGTGCAGAAAATAAAAGTTTCGCATGAAACCGGCGACGGCGAAATATAGCGAGCGGATGCCAATCAAAGCCAAAATGTTTGAGGAGAAAACAAGGAATGGATCGGGCGTGATTGCGAAAATGGCGGGAATGGAATCCGTCGCAAAGACGATATCGGTCGATTCGACCGCAATCAGTACCATCAGGAGTGGTGTCACCCAAAGTTTGCCGTTTTTGCAAACGAAAAATCGGTCGCGGTGGTAATCGGGGGTAACGCGAAAGCATCGCCTGAAAGCGCGCATCACGAGGTTCTTCTCTGGACGGATTTCCTTCTCTTGATCCTTGCGCACCATGCTGATGCCAGTGAGCACAAGGAACCCGCCGAAAACATAAATCATCCAGTTGAAGCGGGACATCAGCGCGAGGCCTCCGAGAACGAAAATGGCACGGAAGATCACCGCACCGAGCACGCCCCAGAACAACACTTTGTGCTGATAAACGCGCGGCACCTTGAAGTAGCCAAACAGCAACAGAAAGACAAAGATGTTGTCGAGCGAAAGTGATTCTTCAGTGACATAGCCGGTGAAAAACTCCAATCCAGCGTCGGCTCCGCGCGGGTGGAAAAGGAACACCCCGATGTTGAACAACATCGCTAGGCCAGCCCAGACTCCGCACCAGATGAGCGACTGCTTTATGCTCATCACCTGCTTGCCGCGCTGAAAGAGGCCCAGGTCCAGCACGAGCATGAAGACGATGAAGGCGACGAAACCGGTCCACAAAAGTGTTTGCTGGTGCATCATCGGATTGCTAATGATCAGACGTTCCCTTTAACCGCCGTACTTGTTATTGTAGCGAATGGAAAGGGAAGCGGAGAAGTTTCTGGTCGAACGGGTCACTGCTGCGTTTACGATGAAACGAGCAACGTGATTGAAACGCAAGAGCAGGCGGGCGATTTCAAAGAGCCGTGAAGTAACGTTCGCATTTGCATGGCAGTTCCGCTACATGGTGCGGTAGTCACATGAGCCTTAGTCGAGAGCAAGCCTTGGCAGTGTTTCATCAGCGCCACCCATCAGCAAATTAGACCCCGACATGACAGAAAGACGAATGGGTAATCGCCTTGATGTCTTCGCTTTGCGAGCTTCTGGAATCCTGAAACAAGACATCACCATCCTTGAAGGATCGGACACTACTCCGTTCCGAATGGACAGAGCATGTCGTTGCATACCCACCCAGCAAGAAAATGACGGCGAGGCTATAAAATTTCTGCATCATCACTTGCCCAGAACACCGCGAATCGCTCTGTCGAACTCCCTTGCGGCCTTTCGCCATCCACCTGGTAACAAGTGAAGCTCGTCGTGCCAATCGCTAGTATCAATGACAGGTCGCAAATCTACGAAATGAATTGTCCCATGCGACCGGTTGGCGAGATGCGCCAGCCTATCAGATAGCGCGTCTATCATCTGCGCTACAGCGGGAGGACCTTCGCCGCTTGGATCATAGCCTTTTGCTACAAGCTGCGGCTTCAACCACGGGCCCGCAAACTTATAAACCGCCGGCCTGCCGGACGGCACGGCGTGAGCATAGGAGTTGACGAACGCAGGTATTTTTAGCGCGACTGCTTCCGCGAGGATCAACCGGTATCCTTCAATCACTCGATCAAGGTAAGTGGATAGCAATGTCGTTTGAATTCCGTGTGGCGCCGGCGGACCATATAACACATCGTAAAACTCATTGGTGCCGTCCTGGCGACGGGCGCACAGATCGTTGCCACCTCCCGAAAAGAGAAAAGCCGCAGGCCGCAGTGCGAAGAGGTTTTGTCGAATAAGTGTCAGATTTTGGCTAGCTGACATGTTGGCAACAGTGTCGCCAGCTCGGCTAATGCGTGTCACGACATAGCCATATTCGTGAAGCAAACCATCGAGTACATCCGACACGGGGTTGAATAAAACCCAGTTAGGGAAATCAAACCAAGAATCGCCCTCACCAAATATGCGCGTTCCCCCTCGCTCAATGTTTCTTGCTAGCGCGACAGCACGTGATTCAGCTTTTGAAATCGGCTGCGGCAGCGGGGCAGCCGGAGCTGCTTCTCGGATGGCAGCCAACGCCTGGTGCATCTCTGGCGTCAGCCCCAGCTGCTCATAATAAACATTCAGATCGCCTGGATTCATCAGTTGAGTTACTCAGTTCTGGGCCGCATCGTATGAGTTGCACGGGGGTGCTAGCAAGCTTTTTATAAATCACTCGGAAAAACAAATAAACTGCCCGTTCGTACGAGATGTCTCTACGGTGATTTTCATGACCGGATGAATCTCCCACACAGCGTAATTCGAAAGATGCTTTCTCCGGTTCGATTGATCTTTCGGAACATGGCCGATGTCGAAATACGCTTTGCCGATAACCCGAATGACCGGGGCTTGATCGACTCCCTAGAAGGAAATCTCCCATGGTCCGCCTCACCAAGGACGAGATTACTTAGGCTTGTATCGAGGCCTTAACGCTCCTTCGACTTGCTGCCCCGTTCGGTCGGCTGTGGTACACCAAACCGGATGATGCAATCGGATATGCGAAGTATCGCAGCCGCTCACATGATGCTGTAATTCGCGTTTACGATGACGCTGGCAATATGGTCGAAACGCACGAGCACAAGGGCGATTTCAAAGAGTGCTCGTAGCCATTAAGTATGAGCGGGGCGTCAGGATGTCCGACGCCATTGCCGCCCAACATAACACAGACAGCGAACGATTATCAGCACGTAGAGGACTAGGGTCAATACGACCGCGAGTAGAATCAGGGGTTGCATACTTATCTCCTTGCTGGCTTTGATAACGTGGCGAACGTTTTCCTGCTCCGCGTTCTTTGTCTTTTGCTTTGCAAAAATTGTTTGCTCAAAACCGACTCCTTACACATCGACCATAATGTTACGAGTTGAAACATGCTCTGCTCGCGGCAATGACGAAACTGGGCATGCGATCACCTGTCGAAAGGTAAAGAGTCGGTTCGACTAAAAAGTGTAGAAGCAGACAAAATTCTAAATCGGCAGCGTTTATAAGGTTGATGAGAGTGTCACTTGAGCGACCGGAACGGCTTGCAGAAATCCTGAGGGAAATTCTCGCATTATCTAACTCAGCGGGGACGAGCCACTCTGAATCCGCGTGGGGCGGTGATCCAATCGAACTGATCGATGCCCACCGCGTGAAACAGGTGAAAAATGAAGAACACGCATTGGATATTGAATTAGAGAAATAAAAAGGCCCGGTTAGTCATCAGAAAGCGTGAATTGCTGCATGCCTTCGCTTCTTCTTTCTCTAAGTTCCATATGACAAATCCACAACTTCATGCAGGTCAGGAGCGGTTGCGGATTGGTGTCGATTTGGGGGGGACGAAGATTGAGTTCATCGGGCTGGCAAGCGACGGGCGCGAACTGCACAAGCACCGTATACCGACGCCACGAGGTGACTACGACGGGACCATTCGGGCGATAAAGGAAGGCGTAGAGCAAATCGAACGCGGATTACGCCGAAGCGGGACAGTGGGCGTGGGGATTCCAGGAACGATTTCAAGGATCACCCATACGGTTAAGAACGCGAACTCGACCTGGTTGAACGGGAAGTCGTTCGATAAGGATTTATCCGTTGCGCTTGATCGCGAAGTGCGTTGCGCGAACGACGCGAATTGCCTGGCCGTGTCCGAGGCGACCGATGGGGCTGGAGCTGGGAAGCGGTTGATTTTCGCGGTGATTCTTGGAACAGGCTGCGGAGGGGGAATGGCGGTTGACGGCCGTGTCCACAACGGGCGAAATGGAGTGGCAGGCGAGTGGGGACACACAGTGTTGCCATGGATGCGGGCGGAGGAATTTCCGGGGCCGCAATGTTATTGCGGATTCCGCGGCTGTATCGAGACCTGGATTTCAGGGACAGGACTGGAGAAAGATTACGAACGAGCGACTGGAACCAAATTGACAGGGAAAGAAATTGTGGACCACAGCGTAGAGGGCCAAGCCGAGGCGATGGCGTGTCTGGATCGCTATGAGGACAGACTAACCCGAAGCTTGGCGCAGATGGTAAATATTCTGGATCCGGACGTGATTGTGCTCGGCGGAGGAATGTCGCGGGTCCAGCGCTTATA
>VBQB01000222.1 GCA_005887855.1 Verrucomicrobiota bacterium
AAAAAGTAAAAGTCATTTATACCACTGTGCGAGGGACTTATGACTTGAATCGAGCCGGCGTCATGGACAAACACGGAAACGGCTGTAGATGGATGCAGATGAAAACGACCAACGCGCCACTTTGCGCCGCCGACTACCGGCACGCTGGATAAGCCCGCGTTTCGATCTCGCCAAGTTGGGAGCCCGCTCTCTGCGGCACCCCAGTGGTCGAATCACTCGGCGGATTTTGCCGAGGTCAACCGAATCGGAGGACCACTCACCCTTAAAACATTGTGAAACCAATACCTCAAATCAGTCCTAATTCGCGCTATTCGTGCCGCGACAGGCGCCAACCGCGCGATCACCGGAATTTCCCGTCAACGGATTATTCCTACGAAGCGACCGCGAAAACAGACGACAGCTCCCTCCCAATTGCTGGAAACGCGCACCGTATTTCCAAGTTGCGCACGTTCCGCAAATTGAGCAGCGAATTCTTCGGCACGGAAACGCGCCGCGATTATGTTTCCGAGCTCACGCTCTTCGCGGTGATCGCAGGAGTCTCAGCCTGGCCGATCATCTCGATGATCGCTGCCCTGTATCGCATGCTAAAATAAGCGGCCGACTACAACTGGAACGTTTCACGATCTGGCTCCCGCTCAATTGCCGATCCTGAAGCGGCTTCACCGTGTCTCTCTCCATTCCTGCTCTCTACTACTACAATGCGAGGCTTTCCTGCTTCACCGAAGCCGTGTGGAGATTTGTGAACTTTTTCACTAGTTCATCGAGCTTGGCGATGTAGTAATCGACGTTTTCATCGCGGCTTTGCGGGTCGAATTCGCTGGCGAGTTTGGCGGCTTCGTAGGCGGGAACTTTTTTCGGCGTCGCCTTGACGTAATAGCTGATCTGGTCGCCGGGTTTGTAATTGCGGCTGCTGGCGAGGGCGAGCTCGTAGGCGGCGGCGCGGTTGCGCGCGGAACCGGCGATCTTGGCACGATATTTGTCGAGCGAATCCTGGAGCGTGTCGGTTTTCATCAACATGTCGATGTTCCATTCGCGGCTCCGGATACTGCGTTCGAAGTCGTCCCGAAGATCCACAATCCCTTCCGATTTTCCCTGCATGATGAGCTTGATCATTTCTTCCAGAAAAACGCGCTGGAACTTTTCGAGTCCGCGCGACTTGAGCGCGCCACCTTTGATGATCACGTCCCGGTCGCGTGTGAGGAGGGCGTAATTCTTCGCCTTGTAACTGAACATAGCGTCGAATTGCTCATCGAATTCCACTTCGACGCCGGGCGGCAATTCTTTCGCCAAACCGCGTTGAAGTTCTTCGATCTCGTCTGCTGTAGTGGCAGCCGTGTCGGCTGCATTGCCTTTGGTCTTTGCAGGCGGCACGCCTGCCCCTACAGAAGAAGGCGCAACGAAATAGATTCCGTCAGTATCGACTTCGATGACTTTCGCGCCGCGTGCGCTTAGCCAGTCGATCATCTTTTTCAAGAGGTCGCGTCCGATTTGCGTGACCCGTGCTGCGGCATCGAAATCGGCGAAGTTCCCCTGCGCAAACCCGAGGTAGCCATAGAAACTGTTGATCAGAATTTTGAAAGTGTTTTGCAGCGCGTGGAAGTGAGTTCGCTTCAGGCGGTTGTTATCCTTTTCCGCGCCGCGCATCTCTGCCTTGGCTTCCAACCGAAAAGTGCGCAGGTCGGTAAGCATATGCCGGAAAATCTGAAGACGGTCGGTCGCGGGAAAGCAATCGAACTGCAGCATAAGCGAGGGATAAAGTGAGGCCACATCGCAATGCCAGACGTTATGCGCAACGCCGGTGAAAAAGATCGCGGTGTAGCCGCCTTCAAAACCGCGCACTGTCGGCATTTCGGGAATGGAATGGCGTTGCCGGAAATATTCGCGCAGAAAAAGCGCGTTGATGCGAGTCGCGTTACCGCGCACGATCACGTCCTGATAGTTGTAGGGAAAAATCTGCGCCTGAATGAAGTAGCTCGGGCTGAGCAGCTCGGCGACCGCGCGTGTTTCATGGAGCGCGCACAACGCCCGCGCGCGAAATCTTTCATCGTTGTCGATATAGGCTCGCGGCAATTCTTTGCCGGTGAGTGCCGAGAGTTCGTCGCTATCGCAAAAACCGAAATGCCGTGCAACATCGGCGCGCTCGAATCCGGACAAGGTTCGCATGCCGACGTCGTAGAATTGTGCGAGCAAAAACGTATCGACGAAATGGCGTCCCTCGATCGTAAATTTTGGGTAATCGATGGTTTTCTCAGCAATTTGCAGTCGTGAGGGACGAGAGCGCAGAAATCCGCCGCTACGTCCCCAGTCGAGCTTAACTTTCACTTTCCGCGCCCGCACCACCAGATACGGCAGATCGAACCGAAATAAATTGTGACCTTCGATGACGTCCGGATCGCGCTCTTTAATGAGATTCGTCAGGCGCTTGAGCACATCTCGCTCCGATTCCTCGACGTTTTTTGGATCGACAATCAACAATTCCTCCCAGCCAGTGTTGTCCGAGAGTGCGATACTCATAATGTGATCAGTCGGACCGAGATCAGCGGCCCCGGCGACAGGATCGGCGAAGGAGAGGACTTCGAGCTGCATCCTCTTCAGCTCTTCGAACGGTAAATCTTTGAAGAGCGTCCGACCCGTCGCAGTAAGGTAATGCTGAACTGGATCGGTGAGGGCGAAGTAATCGCGGTTCGCTTTTTTAAGGCCGTTGCGGAACGCAATTAGCTCCTTCCAGCTATCAACCGTAATCAGCCAGCCATATTTTAGATCGCCTTCTAGTTTCTCGGCATCGATGCCAAGATCGGCAACGTCGGAGTCGCACCAAACAAATGGGTGGAAAGGCTCAACGTCGGCGATGGTCGACCCGTCCTTTTCCCGGCGATAGACCTTGACTGTGCCGGTCTCGCCCAGCTCGATGGCAACGATGCGCGGGGTCGAATCGGCACCAAAGAGCATTGTGTTCTTCTCAAATTCCATTGCCAGATCAAGAGAACCGGAAAAAGAAATTAGGAAAGCAGGAAAAGAGGAATTGAATCTAAAAAATCATTTGAGCGACACGAACGCTGCCGACCTGTTCGGGAGACGCGTGCGCTAACCGAAGCCATCTGTTATAAATGGATGATGAAGATTTGCTCGTCGTCGATCTTTGCCGTGTTCTTCGCGATTTCAGTTCTCGCTGAATCGCCCCCAGTTGAAAAAATCGCAGAGAACGAGCTCCCATCGTTACTCGCAATACACTTCGGCATCTACGACAAACCGGAGCTTAAAGGGTACGGCGTTATCGGAATTATGAAGAATGGGGATGGCCCGACCGTGCTGGTGCGCACCGATATGGACGCGTTACCCGTGGAAGAGGAAACGGGTTTGCCCTACGCAAGCAAAATCACGACCAAGAATGACGAAGGCAAGGATGTCCCCGTAATGCACGCCTGCGGACACGACGCACATATTGCCGCCTTCATTGGCACCGCGCGCGTTCTCGCGAAGCTAAAAGATCAATGGCACGGCACGATCTTGTTTGTGGCACAACCAGCAGAGGAGACAGGCAATGGGGCGCGCGCGTTGCTCAAAGCTGGGCTTTACAATCAATTCGGCAAACCGAATTTCGCACTCGGTTTTCATGACAAGGCCGATCTGGAAACCGGCCACATTGGCGTAACCGAAGGTTACACGTATGCGAATGTTGATTCAGTGAATGTGACCGTGCGAGGCGTGGGCGGGCACGGCGCGTATCCGCACAAAACGAAAGACCCGATTGTGCTAGCAGCGGAAATGATCAACGCGTGGCAGACGATTGTCAGCCGCGAAAATAACCCGCTCGATCCGATTGTGGTAACGGTCGGATCGATCCACGGCGGCACGAAACACAACATCATTCCGGACGAAGTGAAAATGCAATTGACTGTGCGCACTTACAAAGCCGACGTGCGCGAGCGCGTGCTGGCGGCGATTGATCAGATCGCCAAAGGCATCGCCGCGGCCGGGGGAGTGCCGCCGAGGCGTGCGCCGATTGTCGATGTACTCAAAGATCAATTCACGCCGGCTACTTACAACAATCCCGAGTTGACGAAACGTCTCGTCGCCGTGTGGAAGGAGTCGTTAGGCAACGAAAACGTGGACATCGTCGATCCAACAATGGGCGGCGAAGATTTTTCCGAGTATAGCCTGCCGGATCATTCAATTCCTGCGGTTGATTTCCACATTGGTGCGGTAGATCCGGCGAAAATCGCCGACAGCAAAAAGGATGGCACGTCGCTGCCTAGTTTGCACTCGAGCAAGTTCGCGCCGGTGCCGGAGCCGACGATCCGTATCGGAATTATCGCGATGACGAGCGCGGTGCTGGAGTTGATAAAAAAGTAATTCAGGCTTCCGCCCTGCCTTGTCGAGCGGGCAGCCTGCCCGGAGTAAACGCCAGACTGGAAGCCTGTCCGACTTGTCAGGCAAGATGCCTGAGTTACTTCACCCTCATGTTTTTCCGCAGATAGGTCGGAACATCGAGATCTTCGCCTTCGACGATGGTCGGCTCGCTTTTTTCAAAGCGACCGCGCGTGACTGGCTCGAATTGCAGCACTTCCTGTTTCGCATGTGCAGCTTTTTCAGCGAGTGGTTGCTCCTCTTTCGCCGGCACCGATTTCTTCTGTGGCATCGGCAAGTGTGGCTCAATTTTCTTGATTGCAGATGCTGGCGGCGGCGGTGCAATTTCAGCAGGCACCGGCTGTTCAGGCGGAATGAAATCCGCGGGCGAGAGAGCTTCCATGGTTGTCGGTTGAGGCTCGATGACGACGTTGGGCGGAATCTCCCGCGGTTGTTCCCAGACTGGTGGCATCGCGGGTACCGTGCTTTGTGCTGGCTGAGTCTGCTGTGGAATCAAATCCTCATCGGTCGCGAACGAACTGATGATTGTAACGCTCAAGCGGTTTCCCATTCGTCCATCGACGGCGGTGCCAAACAAAATCTGCGTCTGCTCATGTATGTGACGGCCGAGTTCCTGCATTAAGATTTCCACCTCGGATAACGTCATACCAGGTCCACCTGCCACCTGAACCAGTACACTTGCCGCATCCGCGAGCATGCGGCCGCGATCCATCAGCGGATTTTTGAGCGCCTGTGCTAGCGCGTCATGGGCGCGATTATCCGAATCGGATTCACCGAAACCAAATAAGCAACGGCCATTCGGACTGCGCAATACCGCAAGCAAATCATCGAAGCCGATGCGAATCAGTCCTGGCCGCTGAATCAAGTTTACAATTGAACGCACGCTTTGGCTGATTGTGATATCCGCCATGGCAAAGGCCTGGTGAATGCCCGCTTTCGGCGCGATGATATCGCCCATCTGATCGTTCTCGAAGCAGATGACCGCGTTGGCAATTTCATTGAGCCGGGCGAGCGCCTCCCGGGCTTGCGCGCCACGCCGTTTACCCTCGAAAGAAAATGGGAGCGTGGCAAAAGTCACGACAAGCGCTCCAGCTTCACGAGCGAGCTGGGCGACGTAGGGGGCAGCGCCCGAGCCGGTGCCGCCACCGAGCCCAACGCACATAAAAACCATTCGGGCTTCGGTAAGGGCTTCCCGGATTTCGTCGGCGGATTCCACCGCTGCCTCATAGCCGAGTTCCGGGTCGCCGCCCGCTCCCAAACCACGCGTCACAGCGCGGCCGAGCTGCACCTTGTGCGCGACCACGGAACTCGCTAGCGACTGCACATCGGTGTTGATGGCCACCACGTCGGCTCGTTCCAAGCCATCGAGCACGATACGATCGAGCGCGTTTAAACCGGCGCCGCCAATACTTACAACTTTGATGGGAATAAATTCCTCGTCCCGTTCGGGCAAACTATAATTCTTGCTAAGCTGGATCATTTAATCATTGCCGATCTTATTGATTGTTGATTTTTATCGCTTCCGTCATCGCATTCCGCTGAAAAATTTTCCTATGATTCCTCCAAACCTCCGCCGCGGCCGGTCCACCTGCAAAGCTTGCGCACATCTGATCAAACCGATTGCGGTGGAAAATTGTGGATTCTCAACCGCAGAAGTAAC
>VBQB01000223.1 GCA_005887855.1 Verrucomicrobiota bacterium
TCGTCGGCATGACTTGTCCGGGAAAGATTGTAGCAGACTCACACGCCGCCTTTAGTTGTCTGCGGCGCGGAATCTTGTGCTAGCCTTGCGCAGCCTTTACATCGCTGTGAATACCCACCATCCAGAACAGGCGGAATCGCACTTGACGCAACCCTCGAGCGGGCTCGTTCGAACCATCGGCCGCTGGAGCCTCGCGGCGCTCATGGTCAACACCATGGTCGGCGCCAGCATTTTTGGCTTGCCCGCGCTGATCGCGGCGCGGCTCGGAAAATGGAGCCCTCTCGGTTTCCTGGCGGCCTTCGCAATCATCGCCGTCATCGCCGCGTGCATGGCGGAAGTCGCCTCCCAATTCCAGGACGCTGGCGGGCCATATCTCTACACCCGAGTGGCTTTCGGGCGCTTTCTTGCCATTCAGAATGGCTGGCTGACCTGGCTGACGCGCATCGCCGCCGCCTCCGCCGTGGCCAATCTCTTCATCACCTATCTGAGTGATTTCGTACCTGCAGTGAGAGGACCGTTTGTGCGCGCAGGGGTCCTGACCGTGCTCATTGGATTCCTCGCCGTAGTGAATTATCGTGGCGTGGCCAGCGGCAATCAGCTCAGCAATCTCTTCACCATCACCAAAGTGAGCTTGCTCGCCTTCTTTGTCATCGCAGGTCTCGCCGCGCTGGCCCTTCATCCCGACATCCGCGTGAATCCCGCATCCGCTCCTGCCAGTTACGCGGACTGGTTCGAAGCCCTGCTTCTGATGATGTATTCCTACGGCGGATTTGAAGCCGCGCTCATCGCTTCGGGAGAAACCCGCAACGCGCGAAAAGACATTCCCTTTGCTCTCTTCGTGGCCATCGCCGCAACCACTTTGCTCTATATCGCCGTGCAATACTTAGTAATCCACACCATTCCGGATGCCGGCGCATCCACCGCTCCCGTGGTCGATTCCGCGCGCCGCTTCCTGCCGCATTGGGCCGTCCACCTCGTTGCCGTGGGCACCTTGGTTTCCGCCTATGGCTATCTAAGCGCCAACGTCCTGCATACGCCGCGCGTCACCTTTGCCATGGGCGAGCGCGGCGATTTCCCGGCCTTCTTCGGCAGGATCCATCCGCGCTCTCGAACACCGCATGTCTCCATCGTGATTTTTGCCGCGCTGCTCCTGATATTCTCCATCGCCGGGGATTTTCGCTGGAACGCCCTGCTCTCGAGCGTCGCGCGCCTCTTTGTCTACGGCTCCGTCGCAGCCGCCTTGCCCGTGCTGCGCAAAAAGCATCCGCGCGCCGACGCGTTCCGCCTTCCAGGCGGAATGTTTTTCTCCACGCTCGCTCTTCTCTTTACTGCCGTGCTTGTCACGCGCATGCACCGCGGAGAGTTCATCGTGATCGCCATCACCGCCGCCCTCGCTTTCGTCAATTGGTTCTCTGTGCGGAATCGCGTTATTGGATTCGAACGCGAAACGTGACATTATCCGAAGTTCCGTAAGACCTTCACACTTGCAAGTTCATGGGAGAAAAAGAATGAAAGCCATTCTTCTGCGAAGCGTTGTCGTTGGCGCCCTGGTTCTGTCAGACGGATTCGCAATCGCCGCACAGGAAGCCGCAAAGCATCCCATCACCTTCGACGACATGATCAAAATGCATCGCGTCGCCGAGCCGCAAATTTCCCCCGACGGAAAATGGGTGGCCTATACCGTGGCCACTCCCGACATGGACGCGAATCGCAATGCAAGCAACATTTGGATCGTCCCCACCTCCGGCGGAGCGCCGTCGCAGCTCACGCAAAGCGGGCATGATTCCTCGCCCGTGTGGTCGCCCGACGGAAAAACGCTCGCATTTCTCTCTTCCCGCAGCGGCGATTCCCAGGTTTATTTGCTTTCGCTCGAAGGCGGCGAAGCGCAACGCCTCACGAAATTATCAACAGGCGCGGATCTCGTGAAATGGTCCCCAGACGGCAAAACCATCGCCTTTACTTCTTCTGTGTATCCGGACTGCAAAGACGATGATTGCAACAGCAAGCGCGACGTCGAAAAAGAAAAGAACAAAGTGAAGGCCCACGTCGCCGAGCATCTTCTCTATCGCCACTGGACGCATTGGAATGAAGGCAAGCGCGCCCACCTGTTTGTCGTACCCGCCGATGGCAGCGCCGCTCCGCGCGACCTCACCGCAGGAGCGGACTACGATGTTCCTCCCGATGAACGAGGCGGCCCCGGCGATATTAATTTTTCGCCGGACAGCAAAGAACTTTGCTTCACCGCCGTCACCGACAAGATGGAAGCGATCAGCACAAACGGCGACTTGTACACCGTGCCCGTTACAGGCGTGATACTGCCTTTGCGCATCACCACACAACCAGGTTTCGACGGGGAGCCGGCGTATTCCCCGGACGGAAAATACATCGTCTATCACGCGCAACTGACTGCCGGCTATGAAGCAGACCGCTGGCGCGTGATGCTCTACGATCGCCAGACCAGAAAAATCGAAAATCTTACCGAAGGCTTCGACCGCAGCGCCGATGAACTGGCTTGGCCCGCGGACAGCAAAACGATTTATTTCACCGCGGAAAACGAAACGCAAAAGCCCGTGTACGCGATGGCCGCGCGCGCCGGAGCCGAACCAAAGAAAATCATTGCGGATACGTATAACACCGCGATTTCCTTTAGCAAGGATGGCAAAACTCTTGCGTTCGAGCGCACGAATTTAACAATGCCCGCCGAGCTTTTCGTCGCGACCGGCGACGACTCCAACGCGCACCAACTCACGCATTACAACGTCTCAATTCTCGCGGCGCTCGAAATGAATCCCGCCGAAACGTTTTGGTTTGACGGCGCCGAAGGAACGAAAGTGCAGGCCATGCTGATTCGTCCGCCGAAATTCGATGCCACGAAGAAATATCCTCTTCTGGTGCTACTCCACGGCGGGCCACAGACGATGTGGTCGAACGCCTGGGGCTACCGCTGGAACGCGGAGGTTTTCTCCGCGGCTGGCTACGTCACGCTGATGATCAATCGCCGCGGCTCGACAGGTTACGGCCAGAAATTCACCGATGAAATCACCAACGACTGGGGCGGAAGAGCGTACGTTGACGTGATGAACGGCGTGGACTTCGCGCTGAAGAAGTATCCCTTCATCGACGGCGCACGCATGGCCGCCGCGGGCGGCTCCTACGGCGGCTACCGAAGAGCACGACATGCAGGGCACGCCGTGGACGAATCCGGAAAGCTACCACAAATGGGCTCCCGTCACGTACGCCGGAAAGCTGGGAGAATTCAAGACGCCCACGCTGGTCATCTGCGGCGAGCGCGATTATCGCGTCCCGTACACGCAATCGCTGGAATTATTCAGCGCATTGCAGCGCCAGGGCGTGCCCTCGAAGCTCGTGGTCTTCCCCGACGAAGGCCACTGGGTGCTCAAGCCGCAAAATTCGCAATTCTGGTACAAAACTTTTCTGGACTGGCTCGCTCTTTACGTGAAATAAAATACGGCTCAGGCAGCCAGCAGTCGCTGGAGTGCGCGTCGCGCGAAGCGAAAAAGCCGGTAAAGCAAAAACACGCAGAGCACCAAGAGCGCAGCGACAATCGCCGTCGTGGCGACCGGATGTGCGGTGGCCATCCACGACAGCCACACGGCAAGAGCATCCTCTCCCAAGCTCAACACCCAATTACTGAACGGCTCCGGGCTCGTATTGACGGCAGCTCGCGCGCTCGCCTTGGTTCCGTGCGAAGTCAACGCGACGCCAGCGGCAAGCAGCGCCGCTCCCCAGCGCCACTCCGCTCCTGCGCCCCCCGTGGCCGCGTAGGCAAGCAACGCTGCGGCGGGCGGCCGAATGAACGTGTGAACGAAGTCCCAGACCGTGTCGAGGTAAGGAATCTTATCCGCGAAGAATTCCACGAGATAGAGCGCGGCGGCGATACCGATCACCCAGGGATGCCCAAGCGCTTGAAGGGACGCGGGGAGATGAACCACTCCGAAGCGCTGCAGAAGCCCGAGCGTGGCCACGGTTGCGTAAAGATTCAATCCGGAGGAAAATCCGGCGCCGAGCGCGAGGCTTAACGTCTGGATAGGATTCACGGAAGATCATCATAGCAGGCCGCAACCGGGCAGCAGTGAAGGCTTCGGCGGACCCGTTACCAGACCAAATCCGGCGGCGAGGTTCCGTTTGACCACACGATAAAACCAAGCGATTCTGTTCAACGCTGGTTGGGGGACGGTTGTCCATGTTTGGCCTAGGCCACCTCTTTTATCCTTGGGGCATCTTCGTGCAGGCCTTCGCTATCATTCATTTCTTCCGGAGGCGGCCCGAAGGCTATTGGTTTTACGTCATCCTCTTCCTGGGGTGGCCCGGCGCGGCCGTGTACATTCTCGCGGAAGTCGTCCCCGACCTGGGGCTCCTTCGCAACACGTTTCAAGGATTCGGCCGGCGCTCGCGCATCCAAAAAGTCGAAACCGACATCCTCGATAATCCTTCGCCCGCGAACTACGAAGAGCTGGGCGAGCTCTACAAGGATCAAGGGCAGTACGCGAAAGGGTGCGAAGCCTTCACCCACGCGATTTCGGCGCGCGCGGACTCCATCTACACGTTTTATTCGCGGGCGCAGTGTTCGCTGGCGCTGCACGATCTCGCCGCGGCCATTCCCGACCTCGAGCGCGTCGTCGCGGGCGACCGCAAATTCGATTACTACCGCGCCGCGGGATTGCTGGCGGATGCTTACGCGCGCACGGGACAAATGGACCGCGCCGAGCCGTGGTTCGCCGAAGTGACGCAAATCTCGACCACGCCCGAAACGCTCTACAACTACGCCAGCTTCCTGAAGACTGCGAACCGCCCCCACGAAGCGCGCGAGTGGGCGCAAAAGCTCCTGGCGAAAAAGCGCACGCTGCCCCGCTACATGCAGCGCCGCGAACGCCCCTGGTTCCGCAAAGGCAAAACCCTGCTGAAAGAGCTCGCCGCGAAGTAGGTGGCTTGCGTTTAGCCGCAGTCGTCGGAACGATTGTTTGAGATCTCCAACCTTGGCTTCATCGCCGCGCGAAAATCGAGAATGGAAAATCGAACTGGAGGGGGCCCCCTCCCAGGCCCCTCCCCCCACCTTTTTTTGTGACTGCGCATGCTAAAGGATTTGTGGGAGCGCATTTTCGTAAGTGCGCATTTGCGGAAATGTGGTCGACCACATTTCCACAGTTATGTGGTGATGAGAATTATGTGGCAACACGATCAGAAAGGCTGCGTTTCCGAACTGTTTTCGACTTCGTGGGCCACATAATCTGAGGAGACTCCACGAGTTAGACATTCACTCTGGAAGGGAATGGAGGGCACTGAAGATTTAGCCGGTGATCGACCGTATCCGCTGCACATCCATCAATTTGCTTTTTCGGCTGAACTCTGTCCGTGCAGGCCGAATATTCTACTGCCTTGCTTGCGACGTGTTCTCCGTTTCGATCACATTGAGCTGCACCGTCTTTCGGTCACCTGCTGCTACGCTCAGAGGGACACCTTTGCTCTCGTACGGCTTGAGTTGCCCGGCATCGTACCAATTAAGATCGACGTCAGAATCCCAGCTAAAAATCCGGTATTCTCCGGGCACCATGCCGCGCAATAAGAATCTCCCATTTTGGTCAGTCAGCTCTGCGCGATACCTCCATTCGTTGTCACGATGCGGCGCATCCGGAATCGCCACCACGTATACCCCTGACGCGGGAACGGAATCTCGCGTCAGGACAACGCCCTCAATCCGTGCGGCCCGGCAACTCACCTTTAGTTCGAGCGCCGCATCTGTGCCTGCGTGAACGGCCAGCCCGCCATCTGTGACATCCGCCCCCCCGTATACG
>VBQB01000224.1 GCA_005887855.1 Verrucomicrobiota bacterium
CGGATAATCAGCGCGAGAGAACAACCCACTCCTGCAACGAAAAAGCCTGCGGCTACGATCATGACTAAGGTTAAGATCGGACCGTAAGGAACCTGTGATTTTCATGCAAGAACAAATTTGCACATTTGAAACAACAAATTTGAGCGTTCGCATACGGGCTGAACCCCGGGGCTCTCGTACACTTCCCAGCCGTTTCTAAATGGTCTGATTTCGATGATTGTCACGACAAATTGGGCTTGTTTTCCCCTCAAAACAGCATAAATGTTCACTTGAACATGAGCGAGCGCGAAAACGGCCAAATACGACTGCCAGAGCGAGCGGTACGCAATAGAGTTTCCGCAGATATTTGGCAGCAAGTCAAAACCGCATATGCCAGCGGCATCGGCTTGCGTGAGATCGCTCGGAACATGGACATTCCAGAGGGCACGGTACTCGCACGAGCAAAGCGCGAAGGTTGGTCAAAGCAAATCAGCGATGCGAAATCGCTCGCAAAACGCGACGACACAGCGCTTGCTGTCACGCCGATGGCAATCAAATCGGGGGAACCCTTCGCGGCACGGCGGCGAAAAGGATTCCCGATTGCAGGCGCTCTTCAGCATGGGCGGACAATGGCGAACGACTAAGGAACTAGGGCGATGTGTTCTCATTTATGTTCGCACTTTGCCATTTTTGAAGCCGTGAAAAGATGCGCTACGCCTCGTAAAAGTATCCCCGGCGGGAATCGAACCCACATTTAAGGTTTAGGAAACCCTTGTTCTATCCGTTGAACTACGGGGACGCGCGAAAGGCAAAAGTAAAAAGGATGAAGGAAAAATCCAGAGGTCAGATTTCAGAGGTCAGAAGTCACAGGAGAATAAACTTTGACATCCAGAGAGTTAGCCCGCATAAGCTTTGCCGAACAGCACGCGTAACGAAGCACGCGTGTTTCAATGCGGCCCGCCTAGACTGGGTGCCCGGGATTCCGGACGAGCCTCCATTCAAAGATTGGCAAAGAAAAATCATCATGAAATCAATCACAGCTATCCTCGCAACCACATTCCTTATCCTGTCGCCTGTTCCATTCGTTCAGGCTCAGGGCACGCCAAAGCCCGCTGCAAATGAGAAGACCGCCGCGCCCGCCGGGGCCGGCAAACGAACAGACGTTTACCATGTCCATTTCACCAAGGCCGCTCTCGGCAAGGCCGCTCAGTTGGGCGATTGGCTCAAAACGCCGGATCCGAAAGCGCCCATGCCAGGACACTTTGCTGTCCTTCGCCATCAAGATGGCGACGCATGGGATTACGTTGCTATTGAGCATCTCGGCACAAAGGCAAGCGTGGAAGCTGCCGGCACTGCCGTGCCTCCGGACAAGCGCGACCTGAGCGAGTGGCACAACGATACTTTTGTGAACGGTCCATCCTGGGAAGAGTTTACCCGCGCCATGGGGATTGACAGCGACTCAGCAGCCAAGACTTCGGGCTCGGTTTACGTTGTATCTGTTTATCGTCCTGCTCCCGGTCATCGCGACGGGTTGGAGAAGATGCTCAGTGAGACGCCTCAACCAACTGACACAAGTGCGGGCAACGTGTTGATGCAGCATCTGGAAGGCGGCCCTTGGACGTTTCTCACCATCGCCCGTTACAATTCGTGGGAGGATTATGCCACGAACCAGAAAAACAGTGTGGCGCAGACGAACAAGAAGGAGGGCGGCTGGTTCCGCTTGCGCGACCACACGAATTTTCATAACGACACACTCACCGATCGTATTGCTCCATAACCGCTCGCAATGACGCTCGGCAGGGCATCGAGGGAACACGAGCTCCTTAAAATGCACGACCGATTATGACGATCAGCGGCCGAGCAAGCGCGGATCGAAATCAAAATTTATCGGCGGATGAATGCGGATGCGCTTGAAATCCGTGTGCTCGGGATTCAACAGAAAATTTCTGTCGTCGGGACTGATCGCACTCGGCAATGCCAACACGGCAGAACGGCGCTCTTGCACCCAACGGTCGCCAATTTCCATCGTCTCGGCCGGCGGCGGAGAAATTCGCCAGTCGGCGGGCAATTTCTTTGCGGGAAAAATTTCCGTGAGATTATCCGCCCATTCCACATGGAACGCTTTGTATTTTTCCTCGAGAATGAACGGCACACGATTGGCGAAGACCTCAAACGCAGCGGTGGATTGATGTTCGCTCACGTAGACGACATGCACGCCCGGTGAGTTCCAACGGCCTCCATATCGCCACGGGCCCTCTCCAGTAAACGCCGTGTTGGCGCGACTCGCGCGCACGATCCGCCACGCCGAGACCATCGCGGTTTAGGAATAAACGCCGTAATCGATTCGCCCGAGCAAATTGTCCACTTCGCGCGCGCCGATTTCCGTTTTCGCATAATCCAACGGCACAGCGCCACCGAGACCGCGCTGCGGAAACTTCAACCAAGCCCGCGCCTTGTTCACGTCGCCAAAAACATCCGTCGCGTGGTCAAGCAGTCGCGCAAATCGCATGACCTTGTCGGATTCATCCGGCGACAAACGGCCGTTCACTTTGCGCCGCTGCAATGTGGATCGCGAGATGGAAAGTTTTGCTGCGAGCTGCTCAAACGGCATGTCGATACTGTCCTGCAACGCTTTCAGCTCGGAGAAAGATAATCCCTTCTGGATCCGGCGAATCAATTCGTGCGGATGCTTCGCTTTTGCTCTGACTGTTTTCTTTTCGAGAGTCGCTGTTTTCATTCAGATCGCGTCTTTATTCAATTGACACAATTTAATCGCTCAATTGAGCAGGTCAAGGCTGATCTATCCGTTGAGTCCAAGATTGCCGAATTTGCCCCTTTCGGCTTGAGCGGCTTGTCAACCGGCGCGTGCCGTGCATTATCTGCACGGAATTTTTTCCCCGGCGCCGGAGGTCGATTAAGTTCAACAATTCGTGAAATTACAAATCTTAGGTCTGCCGTTCATAATTGCCGCATTTAGTCTAACGACTCTCGCGAGCTGTCATCGAAATCAGCCAGCCGCAGTCGTAGAACGCGATGTAGTCGGTCTTCCGCCGATCAAGGAAACCAAGGGCAAGATTACGACCGAAATCTGGGAATTTCGCCTAAAAACGAGAAGTCTTTACAATGCGAGCAAGTTCGATGAACTGGAAGCTTTGGCAGCCCAAATTCGAGCCGACCGTACGCGCTTTGGTAATGGCTCTTGGAAAATATCTCAATTCTACGAGTCACTTGCTTGCCGACCGGATGAGCCGGAAAGCATGTGGCAGCTCCACGAACGGATTCACGAAAATTGGGATGCAGCCAAGCCGCGTTCGATCACGGCGTACGTGGCGCATGCAGAGTTCTTCATTGATTATGCGTGCTCGAGAAATCGACGGACTTCGAACCGAAGTGCCCGGTGTGGTGGCGCGTTTGCATGACGCTCGCCAAAGGACAAGGCTGGAGCCGCGACGACTTCGAAAAGCTTTTCCAAGATGCCAAAGCCTTTGAGCCACAATTTTGGGGATATGATGTAGCCAAGGCCGAATATCTTTTGCCGCGATGGTACGGTCAGCCTGGGGAATGGGAATATACCCTTACGTTGGAAATCGACAAACCAAAGGGCCTTGGATTGGAAACATACTCGCGCGTCGTTAGTGCGTTAAGCGGATATTACAAAAACATATTTCGCGAGAGTCACGCTTCATGGCCTCAAACCCGTGATGGCTTTGAGTTGATGCGACAGAGATACCCGGCTTCCCTGGAAATTCTAAGTGAGTATTGCCAATTCGCTTGCCTGGCCGATGACCGTGGTTTAGCGCGGAAACTTTTTGACGAACTTGGCGGGCAAATGATTGCAGGCACCTGGGGTGGTCAGAAGGATTTTCGGCATTACCGCAATTGGGCTTATAGCCCGCAGAAGGCGGCAATTGTCAATCTTGGGCGGGCGACGAAAACGATTGCTAAGCGCCGATCTGTCCGAGAACAGTGCGCAGCTCGTGAAAGTCCACCGGTTTAGTAAGGTGAAAATCGAATCCGGCTTCTTTGCCGAGCCGGATGTCTTCGTCCGCTCCAAATCCAGTGAGAGCTACGCCTTTAACTGGGTGTTTTTGTTTTGCCCGGGAAATCACCTCGTAGCCGCTGCCATCGGGAAGCCCGATGTCGCTCAACACGACATCGAATTGTTGCGACTGCACGATCTCCAAAGCGCTCTGTGTGTTATCGGCGACTGAGATTTGGTGGCCAAAGTGACTAAGCAGACGCGACAAAGTCCGCCGCGTATCTCCGTGATCCTCCACCAGTAAAATGCGCAACGGCTTTGCCGGCTTTTGCGGAGCTTGAGAATTCACGCCGCTCTTTTCGGCGTGGTTGGCCACCGCGTCAAGTGTTACATTGAAAGTCGCGCCATAACTGCGACCGCGACTCTGCACGTCGATCGCGCCGCCGTGAAGATCGACTAGATGCTTCGAAATCGCCAAGCCCAAGCCGAGCCCACCAAAGCGGCGCGTGATCGATGAATCGCCCTGCTCGAACGGTGTGAAGAGCGAACTTTGTCGTTCGACTTCAATTCCGATTCCATTGTCAGCTATCTTGAACTTGAAATGATCATCATCGTCACTCGACGTGCTAATATCGATCTTTCCGCCAGGGGACGTGAATTTCACCGCATTGTTGATCAAATTCCAAAACACCTGCTGGATGCGTGCCGAATCGGCCCACAGATGATGCTTCTCTGCGTTCAGTTCGATGCAAACTTTTAATCCCTTTTCCTCGATTCCTCCCTTCGCGATCTCGATCGCCTCACAAACGAGGGCGTGCGCGTCAACGCGCTCGAAGTGCAGTTCGAGCTTGCCGCGCGTGACCCGAGTGAGATCGAGCAAGTCGTCGATCAGCCGCGCCTGCAATCGTACGTTGCGTCTGATTGTGTCCACCTCCTCCATAAACTCCGATGGAAGTTTGGCAGCGTTATCGGCGAGATAATTCGCCGCTAACAGCACCGGCGTCAGTGGTGTGCGCAGTTCGTGACTCAACGCTGCGAGAAAGTCGTCTTTTGCTTTGTTTGCTTTTTCCGCCGCGATCTTTGCCGCTTCCAATTCCCGGGCGCGCAGTTGATCGGTGAGGTCGCGCATGACCTTGGAAAAACCGCGAAGCTTGCCCGCTCCGTCGCGAAGCGCCGTCAGCACAACTTCCGCGTGAAATGTCGATCCATCTTTGCGAACGCGCAGCCCTTGGTCCCGGATGTAGCCTTTGCGCGTCGCCTCGCGCAAATTGCACTGCGGTTTTCCCGCCGCAACCTCCGCTGCGGTGTAGAAACAGGCAAAGTTTTTTCCGATGATTTCCGCCGCCGTGTATTGCTTGATCTTTTTGGCGCCTGAGTTCCATGTCAACACATTACCGATCGGATCGAGCATGTAGATAGCGTATTCTTCGACGCTATCCACGAGCATGTGGAATTGTTCCTCCGTTTGGTGCAAGACAGGATAGGTCGTTCGATCGTCGCTCATTTCGAATGGGCCGCGAAAGTTATCTCCATTTGAATCGGAGCGCCGTTTATCTTCGGTTCCCTCCGTTGGACCAAAAGGGAGAAGAAAAAATTAGATTTAAGCTGTCCGATTTCTCTATTCTAGTTAGGCGATTTTCTTGTGCCGAATTCACTTTCGCGTTTGAGCAGCAGGCGGATCGCCGTTTTTATCAACTGTTCAGCGACCGTTTTCCGGCAGCGGCAAATCTTGCGAACCCTTGGGCAAGTAGCAGGCCTCGGAGACGAAAACTACATCTTTTCTCGTCGGTGCACCTTCGTGAGATCGAGCGCCGGTCCAATCGGGACGATGCGGGTCGGATTAATTTCGGTGTGCGTCATGTAGTAGTGACGCATGATGTGGTCGAAGTTGACGGTCTCGGCAATGCCGGGCTGCTGATATAGATCCATCATGTAGCCCTGCAGGTTTGGATAATCGATTATGCGGCGAATGTTGCATTTGAAGTGGCCATGATAGACCACGTCAAACCGGACAAGCGTACAGAAAAGGCGCCAGTCAGCTTCAACGATGCGTTTGTCGAACAAGTAGCGGCTTTTCGATAAGCGCGCCTCCAATTTATCGAGCGCCTTAAAAAGTTTCTGGCAGGAAATTTCATAGGGCCCCTGGCGCGTGGCGAAGCCAGCTTTGTAAACGCCGTTGTTCACGTTCTCGTAAACAAAATCAGCAAGCTTGATGTGTTCGTCTTCGATTTCTTTCGGGAAGAGATCGACATCTTTGTTTTGCGCGACTGCATCGAAGGCGTCGTTGAACATCCGGCAGATGTCGTCCTCGCAATTGTTAACGATCTTTTTTGCTTCCTTATCCCAGAGCACCGGCACAGTGACACGGCCGTCGAAGGACGGATCGGTTGCCGCGTACGCTTCGCTCAAATAATGAAAACCATTGATCGGATCGGTTGATCGAAAGGACAACACAGTCGCCCATGGACATGCGAGTGAGACATAAAGATGATAACGGCCGGCGACCGCGGGATACGGTGTCGATCCGTCATTCGAAATCCATTCGCGAAACGTGTCCTCCTGCCGCTGAAACTCTCCGGTTTCAGACTGCTCGGTTGGGAATTGCGCCTTCATTTAACCAGGAATGGACACGAATGAAGACAGGTTGATAGAACGACCATCCATTCGTGTCGATTCGTGTTAAATCGTGGTTAATCTATGTGGGCGGCCGAAAAAGAGCGGCGTCGAGGATGGACCAGAGATGGATAATCCAGCCCAGCAGGACAAACCAAAGGACTGCCGCCAGGCAAAACTGGACGATCGCCATTAGCAACCGGCCTTGAAGCAGTTGCCCCAAGCCAGGAATGAAAAAACTGCAGAGAGCGGCCAGAACATTACCAGCCGAACCTTGTCCCACCATACCTTCGACCTTATGAGCGGATCGCGGATCGACAAGTTCATTTTGGAACGCAGATGCCAGGGCCGTCGAATTGACAATGAAAATTGCCAGTGATAGGGTCGCGCGAATTTACGCGGAAGTCTGCAAAAGGCGGACGACAACCCAGTTCGCCATAGAGGTGTGCATACGTTACTAAACAGTCAGGTTTTGGTGCTCAATCGCCTGTGGCAGGCGGTTAACATCTGCACGGCCCGGCGTGCGTTCGCGTTGGTCTACGCCGGCCACGCCCACGTCGTTTCGTCCGATGAAGCCAACAATTTCCTAACGCACGATTTCGAGAGTTGGCGCGATTTTTCGACAACCGCGCCGGACCACGAAATGGTCACGACCATCTCGTGGAAGATTCGCGTGCCGCGGGTGATTGTGCTGCTCTTTTTTGATCGCCTTCCGAAAAAGGAAGTGAAGTTTACCCGACACAACGTTTTCGAGCGCGATAAGAACACCTGTCAGTATTGCGGTGAGATTTTGGAGCGAAATGAACTAAATCTCGACCATGTAGTGCCGCGCGACCGGGGCGGGATGACGACATGGGAAAATGTCGTTTGCTCGTGCATTCCGTGTAATACGCGCAAAGGCAACCGGCTTCCGCAGGAGGCGCACATGCATCTGGTTCGGAAACCGAAGCGGCCGAAGTGGCGCCCGTTCGTCCACGTCACGTTTGCGGCGCCGCACCATGAAAGCTGGCGGCATTTTGTCGATCTTGCTTACTGGAACGTCGAGTTGAGTGACTAGAATTGTAGGGCGTTTGACTCGTTCGCTCCCGCTCACTCGGTCTCACGCTGCCCGTCTATGTCGCTCGGCGCCCGCCGGCTCCATTCTGTGAAATGCCGCGCTTAACTCGGCGTCTGTCGCAGACGCCCTACAATTATTTCGCTGCCGCGATGTGTTCGCGTTGCGGTTGTAGCGCTTTGAGGATCGGCTGCGGATAAATGCCGAGGCAGATGATTGCAAGAACCAGCGCGCTCATGGCAAAGCGCGAGAGAGCGCTGACTGGAATCTTGTCCATCTTGACAGCGGGCTGCCAATACATCGCGCGCACAACCTTCAGGTAATAATAAAACCCGCAGGCCACGGTGATCACACCGACGACCACGAGCGTGATCTGGCGCTGAGCGATTGCGGCATAGAAGATGAAAAACTTTCCCAGGAAACCCGCCGTGAACGGCACCCCCGCAAGTGAGACCATGCCGATCAGCATGGCGAACGCGAGAAAGGGCGAGCGTTTGCCCAATCCATCGAAATCGGAAATCCGGTCGCCGGTTTGTTGCGCTACAATGACCAGTACTGCGAAGCTCAACAGCGTCATGAGCAGGTAAGCGACGAGATAAAAAACAACCGCAGCTCCGTCGAAACACGCCACTCCGATGAGGAGATAGCCCGCGTGCGCGATGCTCGAGTAGGCCAACAATCGTTTTAGATTACCCTGCGGAAGCGCGGCGAGGTTTCCGTAAATGAGGGTCAAGAGCGCAATCAGAACAATCAATCGTTGCATTTGCGGGAGGATCAGAAATGGGCGCAGGACACGCAGTAGCACGACAAAACCCGCAGCCTTCGAGCCAACGGAAAGATAGGCAGTAACGGGCGTAGGAGCGCCTTGATAAACATCCGGCACCCAGATTTGAAACGGCACAGCCGCAATCTTGAAACCGAGCGCGACGAGGACAAGTACCATCCCGAAGAGCGCTGCGCCGAGGTGATTCCATAGACGAGAAATGCCGTAGAGAGGGCGCTAAGCACCAGATATTTTACTCCCGCTTCCAGCGTCGTCGGGTTGCGCCGGGTGAAACTGACGAGCACATAAAACGAGATCGTGACGAGCTCGAGCGAAATGAAGATAAAGACAAAGTCGATGGCCGACGCCATGTACATGAGCCCCGCGCATGTGAAAATAGGAAGCGCGAAAAATTCGCCGAGACTCGAATAGATCTTTGATCCGGCTACCGAGCTTTCCACTACCGGCGCGTAATCGATCATCATGATGAGAACAAGAATCGTTGTCAGCAGTGCGAATTGCTTAAACAGGATCGACAACGGATCAGCTGTATAAAAATTCCAGAACCCGGTTGCTTGATCGGGCGGCACCGTTGGCGTGACAAAGAAGGTGGCGATGAGCACCACCGCGAGACCGGCGATTCCGGCAAAAGCGAAAAAGCGTTTGTCAATCTTCGCGGCAAACGCTTCGGCCATCAGGATCACCATGCCAAGCACCAGCACCGCAATCTCGAGTTCTGGCGCGGTAATCATGGTGATTTATTCGAGGTGAGATAAGTGCGAAATGCAGGCGTGACGATTCGCACAAACGACTGCGGAAAAAATCCGTAGCATAGCAGTGCGGCGACAAGCAACGTCACTGGCACGCGCAGCCCTGGTCGAAGATCGACAAGCCCTTTCCAGCGCTCGCCGAGCGTTCCCATAAAAGTTTTACGATAGGCGCGCAGCATATAAACCGTCGAGATTACCACGCCCCAGAGTCCAAGAACGGTCGCGATTTGGAAAATGTGAAAACGCTCCATTTCCCAGCCGTTTTGGAACGCCCCAAAGAAAATCATGAGTTCGGCCGCAAAGTTGGCGAAGCCGGGAAGACCAATCGCGGCGAACGCACCGAGCCCAAACGCAAGGCCAGCGAAGGGCATCACTTTCCCGAGACCACCGAGATCTTCGAGAAGCAATGTGCCGGTACGTTTGCGCAATTCCCCTGCGATCCCAAACAGCACCGCGATCGAAAGGCCATGGGCGAATATCAAAGCGGCAGCGCCCGTCACGCCGAGAATGTTGGCGCTGGCAATCCCAAGAAAGATGTAGCCCATGTGCATGACGCTCGAGTAACCGAGCATCCAATCGAGGCGCTTCTGTCCGATGGTGACGAGCCCGACATAAATGATGTTACCAAGAAGCAACACCACAAGCAGACTAGTCCAATGACGCGCCCCCTCCGGCAGCAGCGGAGTGGCCAGACGCAGCAAACCATACAGCCCAAATTTCTTTAGCACACCTGCGTGCAGCATCGCCGCCGGCGCCGGCGCGGACGCATAAGCTTCCGGGGCCCAGGTATGAAACGGAAAAAGCGAAACAAGAATTCCGAAGCCGATTAGCAGCAGTAAATAGATATGGCGCTGCGCCTCCGCTGAGATCTGGCCCAAGGCGGCGGCAGCTTTCAAGGCACGAATGTCGAAGCTGCGCGATTGAACGGGAACGCTCTGATAAAGCAGAATCAAGCCGATCAGCAAAATAAAACTACCGATCGCGAGATAAATTGTGATCTTCCACGCCGCCGCGCTCCGATTCCCGCTGCCCCAAATTCCGATTAACAAAAAGGTGGGGATGAGCGCAAGCTCGTGAAACGCATAAAAGAAAAACAAGTCGATCGAAGCAAATGCGCCGATCGCGCCGCCGGAGATAAACAAAAGACAGGCATAGAACGCATTTTCGTACTTGTCGATCTTACCAGTGAACCAAACCGCGGCCAGAGTGACGATTCCGGCGAGTAACACCATTGCCAGACTCAGCCCGTCGATCCCGATCGTGAAACTCAGATGCCACTCGGGCGATATGCTAACTGAGGTGACTTGCTGAAAATCACGCTGCCCCAGTTGGAACGAAGCGAGGAGAAGTAACGTCGTCGCGAACGTCAATACGCATGCGGTCAACGCAGTCCTGCGGGCAGGCGCGCCAATCATGATCAGAATGGCCGCAACGATCGGGCAGAAAATGATGAACAGGACCATTAGTGGAAAACCGTGAAGTAGATGAGCGTGACGATGCCCAAGCCGAACAGGAACAGGTAAGCTTGCAGATTTCCCACCTGGACCAGCCGTAACAGCGCGCCGATCCCCCACGTCCCGCCACTCGTTCCGCCTACCGCGCCAGTGTCGATGATCCATCGATCAAAGAAAGCGGAGATGCGCGCGAGGAGTTCCTGCGTCCAATCAATCAGCCAGCTGTAAAATTCGTCGAAGTAAAACTTGTGCTGTAGCAGCTCGACATCAAACGGTTCGCTTGTTCGGTTGCGGTAGATTGCAATCGCCAGTCCGCTCCCAACAATCAGCGCAACGAGCGCGAGCGCAGGGACAAGGAACGTGAGTTCTTTCTCGCTCGGGAGCGCAAGGAAGTGCCGCGCAAAGAATGCAAATCCTCCTAGCATCGCGAACAGCGCGAGCCCAACTAACGGACTCGTCATTACGAATGGTGATTCGTGGCTCCCGCGGGCGATTTCGCTGCGTGGTTTACCGAAGAAGATAATCACCAACAAGCGCATGACGTAGAAGGCCGTCAGAAACGCCGTGAACAAACCCACGCTGAAGATTGGCATGTTACGTTCGTAGGCGAGCGCCAGAATCGCATCCTTGCTAAAAAATCCGCTAAAAGGCGGACAACCGATCAGTGCCAGCGCGCCAACAACGAAGGTGAGAAATGTGATCGGGAGATTTCGGGAAAGGCCGCCCATTTTCCAGATGTTCTGCTCGTGATGGAGCATCACGATGATGGAGCCAGCGGCGAGGAAGAGGAGCGCTTTAAAAAACGCGTGGGTAAAAAGGTGGAACATGGCCGCGTCATTTGAGGCGAGACCCACCGCCATTACCATGTAGCCAAGTTGTGACAGGGTGGAATAGGCGAGGATGCGCTTGATGTCGTTTTGCTGCGTTGCGATCAAGGCCGCGAGCACAGCGGTGATCGTGCCGATCCAGGCAACGACTAGAAGCGCGGTCTGCGAAGCCTGAATAACGAATGCAACACGGACCAGCATGTAAACGCCGGCTGCGACCATGGTGGCGGCATGGATCAGTGCCGAGATGGGCGTTGGGCCTTCCATCGCGTCCGGCAACCAAACGTGCAGCGATCTCGCTGAAAACGACCGACCCGGTCGCCATCCAAACCATCAAAATCCCAAGCATGAATCCGAAATCGCCAATGCGAGTCGTGATAAATGCCTTCTTGGCGGCAGCCGCGGCCGCGTCGCGATAGAACCAGTGGCCGATCAAGACATATGACGTGAAGCCGACAAGCTCCCAAAAAATGAACAGCATTACGAAGTTGTTCGCGAGAACGATGCCGAGCATCGCGAACATGAAGAGCGACAGTGCCGCGAAATAACGGGATTTGCCTTCGTCATCTCGCATGTAGCCGAGCGAATAGATATGGATCAGAGATCCGATGCCTGAGACCAGGACGAGCATCGTTTTGCTGAGATTATCCAATACAAAGCCAAACGGGACTTTGAAGACTTCACCGAATTCGATCCAGTTGAACTCTCGCGCGGAGATACCTGGTTGCGTGAAGATTAAACAGCTGCAGACGAAGCTTATGAGCACAGCCGCGACAGAAATAAAACTGCTCAGCGCTTTCCATCGATGCGTGAACAAAGTAATCGCTGCCGCACTGACCAGCGGTGAGAATAAAACGATCCAAGA
>VBQB01000225.1 GCA_005887855.1 Verrucomicrobiota bacterium
GAATCACGGCAAGCACCAGCAACGCAACGGTGACTTCCGCCCAGCACACGCGGGCACGACGTTTTTTAGCCGCCTGTAGCTTTTTAGGGAGCTGCGGGTTGCCGATGTCGTCTGAGTAAAGATTAACAACGTGGACACGCACACCGTGTTTGACTTCACACGCACCGAGATCGTGCAGAAGCGGTCGCCAATGTTTGAATTGCTCAAGGTCTTCCGCGACCCGCTTGGAAAGCAGAATGTGTCCGGCGTCGCCACAATCCATCACGCGCTGCGCGATGTTAATTCCGGCGCCGGCGATGTTGGCCCGTTCGCTTACATCGACAACTCCGCTCACCGGACCGCTGTGCACACCCATGCGCAACTGCAGCTCAGGATGTTCCTTGAGTGCTCGACTAATCTCCAACGCGCATTCCACTGGGGATTCTGGACTCTTGTAGAAAACCAACGCCATCCCATCCCCAGTCGGAAGCTTGATCAACCTGTCGGCCTGCTCCGCGCTCTGAAATTCCTCCGTGTTACGAACAATCTGATTCAGAGTCTCCAGCACTCGACGCTGGTCGTTAATCAACAGCTTCGAATACCCGACAACGTCAATGAAGAGGACATGACCTATCTCCAGCTGGATCTCTTTCTTGGTCTCGGCCGACATGTCCCAATGCGATTCATTCACATTTTACGCTGCCCCGTCGAGCAGATAAAGATCGACGACACACCCCCGCGAGGGTAGCGCATGCGTCTCGCGTGTTGGTTTCGGCGTCGCGCCGTAAAAGGGCTCACTGTTTTTCCTTCGGTGCGAGCGAGGCGACGATTTTTTGGAAGCGCGCATCACCACGGAGCGGATCCCACCACGGATGCAGGCGCAATTGACCGTAGGAAATGGGCGAGGAGATGTGCACTAGCTCTTCCAGTTGCTCGAGAGCGAGATCTGTTTCACCTGTCCAAGCATACGTGATCGCCAAATTTCGCAGTATTTCCCCTCCGGTGACGGCGTCTTTTGCCACAGGAACAACTTCGATCGCTCGTCTGCCGTGTCGCAGCGCATCTTCTTTGCGCCCGAGAGCTGCTTCGCTCATTGCCAACACACTGAGCGCTTCACCATAGTCCGGCTGCTCATGGAGGAGCCTTGCCATCTCCGTGCCGGCTGAAGTAAATGCGGAGGAGGCAGCAGCAGCATCGCCGGTGCTACGCGCAGCGATACCTTCACAGAGAGATCGCGGCATTCGCACATTCACAGGAACAATGCCTTCGGCAGGAATTGACGCGAGGGCGCGGCCGATCTCCGCGGAATCGCGCCGGCATAGTGCGACGTAAAGCCACTGATCGGCGATGGCATCGACGGAGCTGGGATCTTCGGCCACCACGGCGTGAATCGCCTCATAAGCGGGTTGCGTTTCCGCGCACCACTCGAGATCAACCAGCGCTCGGGCCACGCGTGTAGTTGCGTCGCGCGGTGAAGTGGTGATCGCTCGATCGAGCGCTCCTGCCATGTCTGAGAAGCGGCGAAGCATCCCGTAGGTCTGAGAAATCTGCTGCAGCAGCCAAACGTTTTGTGGATCGAGGTCGGCCGCTCGTTCCAGGTTTTCGGTGCACTTTTGCCACCGGCCCTGTCGCCGCGCAATGAAACCGGCCAACTCCGGAATGGAGGAGTCGTTAGGCAAACTACGCTTGCCGATGGCGAGCTCCGTCAGCGCTGTTTCGTAATCGCGGTCGCAATGGTAGGAAATCCATGCCGCGGTCAAATGTCCTTCGCCGCGGTCAGGCGCGAGCGATAATGCTTTTTGCAGAGCTTGCCTGGCCTGCGCAACTCGAGTCGGAGTGTGATCAGCTCCGCTAAAATAAAGAGAGCCGCGCGCATGCGCGAGTTGACAATGCGCGAGATAGAACCCGGGATCGTACGCTACCGCTTGCTCGAGCAAACGGATTGCCTGGCGGATATTATCGATAGCGCGGGTGTCGTAGCTGGACTGACCCAGTAGCTTCTTGCCCCGAAGATATCGGTCATAAGCGATCAGATCGGCCGTGGGCGCCTGCTCGATGGCTGCTTTCTCCGCCGGTGACAGCGTCGCCTGAAGTTGATCGGCGATCGCTTTGGCGATTTCGCTTTGGATGGCAAAGACATCATCGAGTGGTCGATCGTAGCGATCGGCCCAGAGATGGACGTCGTTGCGGGCGTCAATCAATTGCGCTCTAACGCGCACCCGATTTCCAGCGCGTTGGACGCTTCCTTCCACGATGTGAGCGACGCGAAGTTCCCTGGCGATCTCGCGCAGATTGCGTCTCGCCCCGGTTTTGTACTGCATCACGGATGTGCGGCTGATCACTTTTAAATCAGCAATGCGCGCGAGGTCGGTGAGGATTTCGTCGTGCACGCCGTCGACAAAGAACGCGTTCTCCGGATCGGCGCTCAAATTCTCAAACGGCAAGACTGCGATGCTCTTTTCCAGCGCGCGTGGTGCAGTCTCGAATTCTCCTGAAGCGATTGGCTGCGTTGCTGGCGTGACATGTTGCGGGAATTTCTTCGGCCGCTGTGGATTCCCAAGCTCCGCATTGTAGAGATTCACGATGCCGAGTTTGACTCCGTGTTTGACTTCGATTTCGCCGAACTCATGTACGAGCGGTTGCCACAGACTGTCCTGAACGAGGTCATCGGCAACACGTTTTGAGACGAGAATGTGACCGGCATCGCCGCAATCCATTACCCGCTGCGCAAAATTGATCCCGACCCCGGCCACGTTGACGCGATCATTCACATCCGTCACTTGATTGACGGGACCACTGTGCACACCCATGCGAACCCGAATCTGCGGATGGTTCTTTAGCGCGCTCGCGATTTCCATCGCGCAATGCACCGGTTCCTCGGGGCTCCGGAAGAATACGAGCGCCATGCCGTCGCCGCTTGGAATGCGAATCAATTTTCCGGCCGCGTTACTTTTGCCGAATTGCGGGGAGCCGCGCACGATGTCGTTGAGTTGTTGCAACACCTCGCGCTGCTCGTTCACCAGCAGCTTCGAGTAGCCAACAATGTCAATAAACAAGACATGGGCGATCTCGAGCTGGATCTCTTTCTTGATCTCGGCTGACATATCCCGATGCGATTCATTTACATCTTACGCTGTCCCATCGAACAGATAAAGACCAACGAACACGCCCGCAATAGTAGCGCACTGCCTGCCCTGAGCGGAGTCGAATGGGCGTCCCGCGTGCTAATGGCAGTCCGGCTCCCACCGAGCGCGTCCCTGCGATTGCGAACATTCATTGTGACTGACATCGTGGCTCGTTGGACGCTCAGTCCAATATCTGGTAAAAACGTAACGTGAACCGA
>VBQB01000226.1 GCA_005887855.1 Verrucomicrobiota bacterium
AGACGCGCGCTTGGCCTCTCGCGCGTGTGGTGTCCTCAACAAATTCGCGATACGGCTCGCCTCCTTCTTCGCCTTTCGCAATCCATGTGTGATAGGTGGCCTGCGTGATGCCAACCGCGTCACAGGTCGCGCCAACCGGGACGCCTTGCGAAAGCAGGTAGCAAATTTCGCGTTGCAGTTCCGCGTTGAGCAGTGTTTTCCTACCAGGTTTTCTTTGTCATGTGGCCCCTTCCTTACGAGGCTTGTGAGTAAAGTGGAGCAACACTTTGCCTTCTTTGGAAAGCTTAACCTTCCGGCCCCCCTGAATGGATTCGGCAATCGTTTAGCGTGCAATGTTGGTCGTCAACTGCTCCGCTCGTTGCGAAGCACTCGGCTGCAACGCGAAGAGCGCCGCAACTGAACCAAGCATAATCAAAGTCGCGGTGTCCAGGTCAAACGAGAAGCCGCCAACGCTCCAAAGGCCGGGGGTTGGCGTTGATGGATTAAAAATCCACGACGCGGCCAAGGTGACGACGCTACCAATAGGCACACCGACGAAGCTTCCGGTAGTTGTCCCCACGAAGGCAAACCAGGAATTAACTCGTGTGGCTGTGGTCAAGGAGGTTGTATTAAATGTGGTAGCACCGGAGAAGCCAAGGTCTCCCGTAATCGGTATGGCTTGAGCTTGCTCGGAAAAGAGCGCGCAACTGATAAAGCCGATCGCGAGCATCGCTAAGATTGTTTTTGTTTTCATTGGATTGTTTTTAGTTGTAACCTTCTAATTGAACGTCCGGTTAACTCATGAAGCGCCGCGCTATACCAAGTGCGCCGAGCCCTGCCCCGAGCAACATTACCGTGATGCCGCCGTCCGGAACCTGAGTAGTACCTGGGCCAAAGAGCGTCCACCCGGAAAGGCCATACTGCCCAAATCCGGTGGCAGGAATCGTGATGTTCCCACTTAAATTACCGACGAACCAAACTTCAACACCGCCATTTGGGCCGTCGTACTTCGCAAACAGATATGAATATAAACCGCTGCCAAGATCTATACTTGTGCCGGTACCGTTTAGAGCAAATACGGCAGGACTGGGCAAGGGACCAAAATCATTAAATGATCGCGTAACCAAGTTATCGTGAGGACCAATTATTACATGAGTTGAGCCGCCAAGGGCCAAACCAATCATAGCGTTGACATAAGCTGTTCTGTCATCATCGCCGGATGGTATGCCGAAGAACACCGTGCCCAACTCCTGGTTGTCACCGATGGTAAGGGCAGTGGCATTGTGGCTGAATGCAAGCATCACGGCGCAAAAGGCCGCAGAAAGGATCGCCAATTTTTTTTTCGGAATTATGTTTATTTTCATATTGAGTTTCAGGTTACGAGATAAAGGGAGCACTACCTGTGCCAAGATGTAAAGCATTATTAAATAAATATTTCAAGTATCTATCTATTAACCGGTTACGTCATCATGTTCTCTCTCGACTTTGTGCTGCCTCTAGCACCGAATTGTAAAGTATTCCGACAATCCGCCGGTAGCCCAAAGGAAATCGTGGCGTAACAACCACGGGCGAAGTAGATTACAGCGCGTAATTGGGAAAACGTAAGAATTTCCGACGTTTTTTCACTTTATGGCTATTTCGAAGGGCTCCGAAAACGCCAACAAGTTCGAATAAAATTGTATAAGTCTAAGGGTTTTACGGCTATTTGAAATGGCCCGCGTGCTCGTGCGTCTCGACCACGTTGCCAGCTTCATCGTAAACGCGAATCGCGGCATCATGTGAACGGCTGTAGAACCTTGTCGCTGCGTGGTCGAAACTTGTTCAAATGTGCAAATTTGTGCTTGCACGAAAATCACATTTTCCCATACGATCCGATTTGAATCGGTTTGCTGACATATCGGCGATATTTGCTGCGAAACCATGAAAACGAATTATAGAAACAATCACGTTCCTTGCCCACTTCTCCAACTGTCGAGCAGCCCCAGAAAGAAAAACGTGAGAACGTTTTTTGTTTTAATTTGTAGCTTTGCACTGACGTGTGCGGCGCGGGTTGACCAAGCAAATAAAAACGAAACCGACGCGAAACCCTCTCACCATGCGGCGGCGCGTAGCAAACATACGCCAGGCAGTAGCGCACATGTCTCCCGTGCGACGCATGGCAAACGTCCGGCAGGCGGCAGCACGCATATCAAGCACATGCAAACGACTCAGCATGTTCCCACGGGACGGCATGCAGCGGGAGTCGGACGCGCTGCTCGCCAAAAGCCGGAGGTGACGCCAACTCCGAGCCCAACCGCGACGCCTACGCCATCCCCCACGGACGACACCTAGCGGCGCGCAAACTTCCGGGTGATCAGTGACCGCGCGAGGATAGCTGCACATTCCTTTTGAATCGCCACAATTCGGAACCGTGTCGCACTGACTGGAGTGGCCGCGAGGAAGCCATGACCCCGGATTGGACCATCCCGCAGGACCCGTGCGTTCGGGGGTTTCGAGACAATCGTCGCCTGTACTATAGGATTCTATAGGATTTTGTCTGCCATAGGATTTTGTCTGATTAGACAATCATCCGCCGGCCCGATTGCCATTCCACGGCGGACAAAAATAGGCTCGGTTAATGCGCACAATTCTGTTCATTATTTTAATCGTCCTGTTGATCGGAGCGTTACCAACTTGGCCATACAGTTCCGGCTGGGGATATTACCCAAGCGGCGGTCTAGGCCTGGTTCTCGTGATATTGTTGATCTTTGCACTGATGGGACATGTCTGAGTAGAATGGGTTTAAGGAAATAGGAAGCGAAAGGCACCTGGCCTGAAATATATCTGATTCATGATGATGCGGCCACGAGCTGCGCACCCGTCTTCACGCCGGACCTGGGACTACCATCCAAATCGGTTCTTGAAGGAAGGTCATTTCGCATAAGACCCGCCAGAAATGTGCCGACGTGCTTTTCAAGTTGAGTTTTGCCATGACCTTCCATCGAAAAGATCAGCACGGAGGGACGGCTGGTCAGCTCAAATTCGAAAGTTCCGGGCGTGACGAGATTTTCGGATGAAGCGGATGTTGTTTCTTGATCCCGTGAGGACCCCGTGAATCGCGTCGGTTGGTTGTGATATTCGCCATTCGTATCCGCGATAATTTTCGGTCCTCGCACATTGGGCAGCCAGGCGAGACGACCGCCATTCTCCTCCGGTTCAACGCAGAAGCCGCGTCGCGGTAGGATCGCGGACCGCAGCCTGAAAAGAACAAGAACGGGTTGATCGTCAGCTGCGCTTTCAAGGGCGACTGAGCGTGTAGTTGCCAGGAGAATGCAGCCGTTGATCCATCATGCGGCAGAAACATTTGTTGTTAGAGCACGACTCCGGGAGTGAGCTGGAACCGCGATCGAGGCCAGGAGATGGCGCCAAAAAGACCGCCGCCAAAGGGGGACCTGAAATCTGTGACGGAGCCGTGTGACGAAATCGTATAAATACCGTTTGCGGTCGTGAGAGTCGCTTCCAAACCCATTAATGTTGGCTCGGAAGAAGCTGCGGAAGAGCGGATTGTGATCATTGTTTGAAGGTTTTGAAGATGCGTCGCGCACCGGGTCAATTCCTTGCAGTGCTCGAAAATTCAGGAGCGCTGCGCTGGAAGCATCGCCTTTCCGTGTCCCTGTCGATCTTGCGCGCCT
>VBQB01000227.1 GCA_005887855.1 Verrucomicrobiota bacterium
AATTCATGGGGTTCGCAGCATTCACCCAGGAACTGGTATTGAATCCCGATAATCCGATAGCTAAGGTTGATGCGGAATTATTGCTGGCTTCGCGCCAACAGGAACAATCCAACAACGCCATCGCCGCGATGGCTGCGGCGGGGCGCGGCTTTCAGAGCCTGACACTGGAAAACACGCTCTCTTCCTTCGGTGGCGCAAACAACGACTTCGGCGGAGCAAGCAGCCTCAGCGGCGGACAGAACAATGGTGACGCCTCCAGCCTGCCGCTGAACGGAGCGGGCGCCGAAGGCCCCACGGAATCCGTCAGTGTCAGCGGCACGCAGGGACGTACTCAGGATTTTGGCGTGGGCAATGAAGAAGAGTTGCAACAACGCATCCAGGAATTCCGCGATCGCATGCAACGGGAAGGCGGTGGCGCCTTTGGCGGAATGGGCGGCGGGCCTCCGGGCGGAATCATCATGATGGGCCGGATGCCGCGCGGCTTCAACATCAATCAACTTCACGGCGTGTTCTACTACACGGATGACAATGCGGCGCTCGATGCGCGGTCCTACTCTCTAACGGGAATTCCAACCGCAAAGGCCGATTACAACCAAGCCCGCTTTGGCGTGAACATGGGCGGCCCGCTGAACATTCCGAAGATCTTCCGCGGCGGGAACAACTGGTTTTTCTTCGGCGGATGGAACGGGTCACGCGGCAGGAATCCTTACGACGCCTTTTCTACAGTGCCAACGTTGTCCGAGCGCAACGGCGATTTCAGCCAAGCCACCTACCACGATGGCAGCGGGGTCCAAGTTTTCAATGCGCAGACCGGCCAGCAATACCAGTTCAACGGCGCTTCCAATGTCCTGGATCCAGCGCTCATCACTACCTCGGCGAAGGCGCTGCTGAATTACATCCCGCTGCCAAACATTGCCCCCAATGTGTTCGGGCAGAATTTCCATTACGTGACTTCAGCGAATAACAGTTCGGATTCCGTGATGTTCCGGCTGGTCCATAATTTCGGCGCGAGTGGCGGGCCGAGCGGCCCCGGAGGCGGCACATTTCTTGTCGGACCTGACGGGGCTGCGGGCGGAGGGGGCAGAGGCCGGAGGCGTTCGCAGAACAATATCAATTTTGGTGTGAACTGGTCGCGAAGCTCGAGCAGCATTGTCAATCCGTTTCCTTCTCTGGCAGGTGGCAACAGCACCCAGGGACTGAATGCCAGCGTGGGGTGGGTTTACGGCAAAGGACGGGTCACCAACAATCTGCGCGTTAATTACAACCACAATCATGTGGCAACCACGAATCTCTACTCGATTGTGACCGACGCCGCTGGGCTGGCAGGCATCACCGGAGTTTCAACGGATCCGTTTGACTGGGGCTTGCCGGGAATTAGCTTCACGTCCTTCGGCGGGCTCAGTGATCCAACACCGCATCGCGAACTCGACCAGACGTACACGATCTCCGACACGATTTCCGGGAACCACAAGAAGCACAACTGGCGTTTCGGCGTAGATTACCGGCGCATTCTGCAAAGCTTTCATTCAGCGAGAAACGCGGAAGGAAGTTTCGTATTCACGGGATTCGCAACGTCGCAGTACGCCTCTGGAAGCGCGGTTCCGGTTGTAGACACGGGCTACGACTTCGCCGATTTCCTGCTGGGCTATCCGCAGCAAACCTCGCTGCAATTCGGGACAAGCTCCTACAATTTCCGCGCGAATTCCTGCGATTTCTTTGTTCAGGATGACTGGAGGTTCCGGTCGAACCTGTCTTTCAACCTGGGGCTCCGCTACGAATACAACGGGCCTTACACGGAAGCGAACAATCGCATCGCAAACCTGGACGTAGCGCCCGGGTTTACCACTGCCTCCCTCATTCTGCCTGGCAACGGTATCTTCCCTAATTCGTTGATTCAGCCGGACCGCAATAATTTCGCACCGCGCGTTGGAATCGCCTGGAAGCCGGAAAAGAAAATGATCGTGCGCGCGGGCTACGGCATCAACTACAACCTCGCGCAGTATGGCACCATGATTCAGAATTTCGCGTTCCAGCCGCCGTTCGCTAATGCCGCCACAAATGCGACGGATGTCACGGAGTTCGCCGCCGGAAGCCCGCTGACCTTGGCCAACGGCTTTCCTGGTGCGTCATCGGGTACCGTGACGAACAACTTCGCGGTCAATCCCAACTACCGTCTCGGCTACGTACAAATCTGGAACCTGGACATTCAGCGGGAGCTGCCGGGCAGCATCGTGCTGAACACCGGCTACAACGGAGCGAAAGGCACCCGGCTGGATTCAGAACGCGCCCTGCTGGTCACAGGAAACCAACCGTTTATCTACGAATCTTCCGAGGGCAATTCGATCCTGCATGCTGCCTCCGCGCGAATCCGCAAGCGCATGGCCAAGGGGATCGGCTTGGGTGCGCAGTACGTTTATTCCAAATCGATTGATGATGCGTCCTCGATCGGCGGCGGGGGAAGCGTAGTGGCGCAAAATCCCTTCGACCTTTCCGACGACCGCGGGCTTTCCAGCTTCGACCAGCGGCACAAGTTCACCTGGAATTGGATTTACGACGTGCCCATCGGAGAAAACCGCCACTTCGTTGCAAAAGGCGCTTGGGGTCACCTCTTCGGCGGGTGGCAATGGAGCGGCAACTTCACGGCTGGCTCGGGTCTTTACTTCACGCCACGGGTGCTCGGGGGTGCGTTGGACATCGGCCGGGGCGTGAGCGGGTCGCTGCGCGCCAACACCGTCGCTGGCCAAACCATTGCTTTGGGCAATCCGACGACGCTCGAATGGTTTAATACCGCCGCGTTCTGCGCGCCCGGCGCCACTTGCGTCAATCCAAACGGCACGGCCTTTGGCGATGCAGGCCGAAATATCATTGAAGGGCCGGGGCAGGTCACGCTAGACATGGCCCTCAACAAGACCATCACCATCAAGGAATCCCGCGCCTTGGACTTGCGGCTTTCCGCCAACAACGTCTTTAACAACGTCCATTTCACGTCCATCAACACGGTGGTGAACTCGCTCGCCTTTGGCGAAGTTACGGGAACGGGCAGCATGCGGCGGGTATCGATGACCGCGCGATTCCGTTTCTGAAGGGCAATGAATATGTGGCGAATAAAGAAAAATCTTGCAGCGTTCCTCATGGCCGGCCTGCTTTTGCAGGGAGCCGCTCCGTTGGCAGGGCGGCAGTCCTCGCCAC
>VBQB01000228.1 GCA_005887855.1 Verrucomicrobiota bacterium
AACCATGGGAACACCACAGGAACAACTATAAAACTTAGGAAAAGGCCGCAGAGAATGCGCTGCCGACGAGTAGCCCCGATAAACGCTTGCGGGAGCATGAGTAGAGAAAGCAGCCCGCAATAGGTCATCGGCGCCTCGAAATAGTTTTCCCAACCCCGAAACTCATCTCCAGTCCCGACCATATCGGTTGAAAATGGTCTCAACGCGGCTGTCACATAGTAGAGAGGCGACTCGAGTTGAAACAGGGACGGCGTTGGTCCCCAAGTGAAGTTGGCGATCGTACCCGATCCGCGCGGACTATTCAGAATGGAGTAGGCACTTCCAAGGCAGATAATCGCGGCCAGACCAATACCCAAAAAAGCGACCGCAGCGAGCTGAGCAGAAACGCGCGACAAGACCCGTGGCTTCCAGCCATATATTTCGACCAACCGCATCGGCACGTACAAGGAGAGCAATACCGCACTCAAATAGAGATAAAATACCGTCACCAGGCCGATAAGAGCGACCGCAAGTGGAATGTAAATCCAGCGGCTGCGAGAAATCGCTTCTTCAACCGCGAACAACAGAAACGTAAAGCCTACAACGTCGTCTGCGCTGATGATCCAGCAGCCACCCACGCACATGTAAGCGGAGAAAGAGAGCAAGAGCGCTCCTGTTAGCGCGGCGCACAGATTGATGCCGCGCAGTTGCAAAAACCGAAAGAACAACAATCCAGCTACCAAAGTCTTAAGCAAATGTTGAAACACAAGAGCTTGGGCAATCAGCTCTCTTGGCAGCCAGATAACCGGCTCCCAGATTAAGTTACCGGTAAGATAGAAAAGACTTTGGCCCATCCCAACATAAAAAGACCAGGAAGGGAAGCCTTCACGCCGAAGATAATCTGAGAGGTGGACGAAATAAGGATACGAATCGTTTATAGAATCGGATCCGACATCTTTGTACAAGAGTACTTTATCGCCCAGGAGGAAGTTTTGAAATACTAGGACTCCTACCAACAGCAGAACCAATGCAGTCAGAAAAGGAACGAGAAAACGTCCAAAGGCAGGAAGGATACTAGTTGGCGGTCCAATGTGCGAGCTGTCTGCCGCACCGCCAGGGTAGTGTTGCCCATCTTGAACAAAAGAAGAATAATCCTTCACTAATCCTAGCCCCGACTAACCACTCGTTTTGTAGCAGCCGCCAGCAAGGCCACGCCAAACGGAAGAGAAAGCTTTTTCAACAAGGTGCGTTCAAGTGCCATAGTTCTCGCGAAAAAGTAATCGGCGAAACAAGGTGGTCCTCCCGCCGCGGGGAAATCGCGTCCAGTTTTTGACCAGCCTAGAGTACGGGCCAAGACGGCGAACGGAAAGAGCAACGTAGTCCAGTAGGTTAATCGCCGTATCGCGAAGCTATTTTCCAGCAGCAGCGCGCGAATCTCGCTTATCCTGAACCGTCGCACCGTCATTACCGCGTCGTCATGGGCGCTGTGCAGGAACCCATAAGCCGGTACGTTCACGAGCAACAGCCCACCCGGGCGTAGGATGCGATAGAACTCGCAAACCGCGCCCGCGATGTCCTTCACCCACTGGTGGTAAAGGACGCTCGAACAAATCACGGCATCGAATGAGGCGTTGGCGAATGGCAGCGCACAAATATTGGCTTGTCGCACGTTGTTTAGACCGCGTTCGTGGCAAAACGAGATGGCTTCCGGCGCCAAATCGACACCGACATTTCTTTCCTCATTTCCGAGCTGCTTCAGAATCGCACCCGTGCCGCAGCCGGCATCGAGGATTGCCTTCGCAGGCCAATCAGGCAGTTCTCTTTCCAGAGTATCAAAGATTAGGCGGTGCAGCGCGCGATACCACCAGTGCGTCTGCTCGACGCGAAACATGATCTCGTATTCAGATGGCTTCACTGGAGATTACGTTTGCGACACAAAAATGCCCAGACTGCCTGTCGCCTGCACGTCAGCGTTGTCATGACAAAAAGCGTTGCTGAGTACAGGTATCAAACAGGCAGCGCTTCATTGTTGGCCAGACGCAATGGACGCGTCTGCTTGGGCGTCGGCATGTATCACGTAGCGCACGATGTATTGTGGCGTGCCAGTTTGATCGAGATATAGACGGCCAAGGTACTCACCGATCAGACCAAGAATCATGAGCTGGACGCCCGAAAAGAAAACAATACTCGCGAGCACTGTTGGAACTCCGAGTGTCAGGTTCGGGGTGATCCAAATCTTGTCTATCAAAATCAAACCGAGCGCCAAGATGCTCAAACAGGCTACAAACAGGCCGACATAGACCGAAAATCGCAGCGGTTTGACGGAAAAATTCAAGAACATATTCAGCCACAACCGCACGAGTTTCCGAAATGTGTAGCGCGACGGTCCGGCCATGCTGGCGTGATGGTCGACTTGTATTTGCCCAATCTTGCGGGTGGTTCGGTAAATCAAACCGTCGATGTACGGAAACGGACCGCGATACTTGACGATTTCATCGACCAGGAAACGGTCCATAACCTTAAAACTCGAGAGATAAAGCTCTTTTGGTTTGTGCAGCATCAACGTCGCGATACGATCGTTGAATCTGCTCCCCGCGTTGCGGAACCATGAATGTTGTTTATCGATGTAATGACCGTAAACAACATCGTAGTTCCTGCGCTTTAATTCTTGAAGCATCGGTACTATTTCTTCCGGCGGATTCTGGCCGTCGTCGTCGAGTACCGCAATATACCGACCGCGCGCATGGCCGAGTCCGGCGAGGACGGCGCTGTGCTCCCCAAAATTCCGACTAAGATGCACGAACGTCACGCTCTGCGGAAATTTTTCAGCCAGCTTCACGCAAATCATTTCGCTATCATCCTCGGAACCGTCATTTACCAAAACGATCTGGAAAGGTTTGGACGCGAAAACCCTTGTGATGCGCTCGACAAGCGGGCCGATTGTGCGACTGCCGTTGTAAACCGGGATCACTAACGATAGGTCAGGCGTGGTTCGTTCGGCGCACATCGAGGCGTTGTCAGGTTCTATTCCAACTCTGTCGGATTTTCGTAAAAAAAGCGCGAAAAGTTATCGAAAATCTTCCTGTTCGAGACCTACAGTTTGCTGTGCCCTTCGACGCCAGTATTTTCTCCCGGTCGGATGTCCTCATCACTGGCGGTCTGGGATTCATCGGTTCCTCGCTGGCCCGGCGTCTCGTAACCTTGGGCGCAAAAGTCATGCTGGTTGACAGCCTGATTCCGGAATATGGCGGCAACCTCTTCAATATCCATGGCATCCGGGATCGCGTCGAAGTGAACATGGCGGATGTCCGCGACC
>VBQB01000317.1 GCA_005887855.1 Verrucomicrobiota bacterium
CATTCCGGAAATTTGTCGCCGTTTGCGACTTGATAGCCGACCTCGAAAAGAAGCTGAACATCCTGCACCGCCCCGGAGAGGTCCCACTCTGGATTCACTTCGTCCGATACCTGATGATAATGATGCGCGACATAATCGTCTTTCTTTTGTTGGCCGAAATTCGCTCGCTTGCCGATGAAATCTTTGCCGCCACCCGTGTAAAGCGCTGGAACACCAAGCTTGGAAAATTCAAAATGATCAGCGCGATAAAAGCTGCCTTTTTCAGGCTGGCTGTTCGGCGCCATCACGCGCCCGTTTCGCTTGGCGGCGGCGGCCAGTAGGTCATCGAGCGTTGAATTATTGTTGCTCAGGTCCTCGATGTCGCGCGTTTTTCCCCACGGATTCACGGTGTCGATATTGATGTCAGCGAGCGTTTTCTCGAGCGGATAAAGTGAATGTTCCGCGTAGAATTTCGCGCCGAGCAATCCCGCTTCCTCAGCAGTCGTGGCCATAAATAACACCGGGCGTTTCGGCGGCGGATTCAATTTTGTGAACGCGCCTGCGAGCTGGATGACCGAAGCGACGCCGGACGCGTTATCGATTGCTCCATTAAAAATCTGGTCGCCTTGCAATTCGGGGTGACGCCCGAGATGATCCCAGTGCGCGGTATAAATGACGTATTCGTCCTGCAATTTCGGATCGCTCCCATCGAGTTTGCCGACGACGTTGTGCGATTTGAATGAGTGAATCTGTTGCTTGATGTCGATGGTGGCTTTCGCATTCGACCCGACCGGCCGAAATTCCTTCGAAATCGCGCTTTTCTTCAGCGCGTCAAAATCCTGACCGCAATCGGCTAGCAATTTCTTGGCGACATCGAGCGTGATCCACGAGCGCACTTCTACGGCGTCCATGTTCTTATTTGACGCGTCGATCTCATAATTCTCCTTGGCCCAACTCGTTTTTACGACCGAGTAGGGATAGGCGGCCGGTCCGGTCTCGTGAATGATGACGGCGGCCGCGGCGCCTTTTTGCGCGGCGATTTCGTATTTGTAAGTCCAGCGGCCGTAGTACGTCATCGCTTTTCCCTTAAACATTTTGTTATCAAGTTTTGATGGATCCTTTGGATCGGGAATCGCGGGGTCGTTGATCAACATCAAGATCGTCTTGCCCCTTACATTGACGTCCTTGTAATCATCCCACCCGTACTCCGGCGCGACGATGCCATAGCCGACAAAGACCACGTCCGAGTTGTTGACCTTGATCTCTGGTTGAAGACGTGCCGATGTGGCAACGAAATCGTCGGGATATTTTAGCTCGGTCGTTTTATCGCCAACCGTGAACGACATTCTCGGTTCGCTCTTGATCCCGGCCAGGGGAACTTCCTGCACATAACTTCCGTCGGGATTTCCCGGCTTTAGACCGATCTGTTTGAACTGATCACTGATGTACTTGATCGAAAGTTCTTCGCCTTTTGTTCCCGGCGCGCGCCCTTCGAATTCATCGGATGCGAGAATCTTAATATGCGCCAGCAACCCGTCTGGCGTGATCGCCTCCAGCGCCGGCTGCAAACGTAATGCCAATTCATCAACCGCCAGGCCCGTCGTCGCACCGGTGAGAAGGATTCCAGCGAACAGGCGGCACACGTTTTTCATATATCGGTAATTATTTGAAAGCGCATTTATTCCAAGTGCACATACTTGTAAGGGTGATGATCAAGAATCGTCGGATACCAGGCTTTCACGCTTGGGCGAATCAAAAAAGCGTGGGTATAAAAATAAACCGGCAAGATTGGCGCGTCCTCGAGCAGAATTGCCTCCGCCTTCTGAAATGCGGCGTATCGCGATGCTTGATCACCAGTTTGGCTGGCTTCGGCAATGAGCCGATCGTAATCGGAATTTGACCAGCCAGTTTGATTGTTCGTCCCGTTCGTCACCCAGAGATCGAGAAACGAGTTTGGATCGACATAGTCACCGATCCAAGTTGAACGGATGACATCATAATTCATCTGCCGGCGCGAATCGAAATAAACCTTCTCTTCTTGATTCACGAGTGTGGCGGCCACGTTCAAATTTTGGCGCCACATCTGCTGGATGGCCTCCGCGATCAGTTTGTGGTTTTCAGACGTGTTGAACAGAATCTCGATCGCTGGCAGGCCACGGCCATTCGGATATCCCGCCTGCGCGAGCGTTCTGCGCGCAAGATCGACATCGTACGGAATCGATGATTGGCATGTGTAGCCAGCCGTATTCGGCGGCGTGAAACACGAAGCGGGCAACTGCGCGCCGTGTGTGACCTTGTCGACGATGCTCTGACGATCGATCGCCATCGCAAGCGCGCGACGAATGAGGCGGTTATTGAGCGGGGGACGGGTCACGTTCACACGATAAAAATAAGTGCCGAGATAGGGATCGATGCGCAGGAACTCAGGATGTTCGCGGCGGTAGCGATCGATACGGTTGATTGGCATGGAGTCGGTGACGTGTAACTGGCCGGAGCGAAACGCGCGTTCTTCAATGTCATTGCTGTCGATCGTGTGAAAAACAATTTCGTTTAATCGGACGTTCTGTGCGTCCCAGTAAGTCGCACTCTTTTTGACGCGCACACGATCATTTAGTCGCCATTCTTCGAGTGTGAACGGCCCGTTGCCAACGTAGCGTCCCGGTTTGGTCCAGCGACTGCCGCGTTCCAAAACCGGACCGTACTTTTGGATTGTGGAAATGGGCACCGGAAACCAGGAGTAATGATTAAGGAGAGAGAGAAAGTAAGGCGTTGGATTGGTAAGCGTGATCTGCAGCGTCCAATCATCGAGGACGCGAAAACCGACTTGGTCAAAGTTGTCGATCTTTCCTTTATTAAATGCCTCCGCGTTGGCGACCGGATAAAGCATGTAAGCAACTGGCGAAGCGAGCGCTGGCGAGAGAATGCGGCGATACGAATCGACGAAGTTTTGCGCAACGACCGGCTCGCCATTGGACCACTTTGCGTCATGCCTCAGGTGAAACATGTAAACCTTTTCGTCAGGCAAAATATCCCAGCTCTCCGCTACACCGGGGCCTGGATGCAGATCGTGCGGGTCCTCGGAAACGAGACCTTCCAGCAGCGCGGAAATGATGTTGAGCGAACTAACGCTGTTCACGATCTGTGGATCGAGATCCTGCACTTCCTGACCGTTTCCTTTGTGCAGGATCTGCAGCCGGTCGCCTTTTTCGACGTCGGTCTCCGCGCGATGGCAGGCGCCGCTACAAAGGAGAAGAAAACCTAGCCACAAATTTACGCCAACCCTCGCTAGGCTTCGGCTTGGCGGGCAGATTTTCACGAGGTGTTGCTGATGTGCGACGATTCTCAGCAAGTGTAGCTTGCGTCTATTTCTCGCAAGCTGGAAGCTTGCGCTACTCTTTATCTGCTCTCCTGCGAAGGACCGGCCGGCGCTTTCTTTTTGTTCTGCGGTCCGATGCCGATCTTTTTCAGGAACGGTTGAACCGACTGTTTCCGCCCGAGGAACTTCTCAATGGAGATATTGACGTCGCGCGAATCGCCAGGTTCGTAGATTTCTCGACGCAATCGAAGTCCGGCTTGCTTGTCGAGGTAACCATCCTTCGCTTTCTCAAAGACGGTGGCCATATCGGCAGCGATCGCATCGGCCCAAGCATAACCATAGTAACCGGCGTCGTAGCCGTTCAAATGGCCAAAGTAGGAAACAAAAGTCGTGCTCGGATCGATTGGCAGAAAAACTCTTTCCAGAATTGGATTCGAAATCAAAACGCAGTTGTACGCTTCATCTTCCGGGTGCTGATCGTGCAGCGCGAGGTCAAGGGAGGCGAAGGCGAACTGGCGTCGATAGAAAACGCCAGCGTTAGCCAGCTTGGCATCATTCATTTTTTTAATGATTTCCGCCGGAATCTTTTTCGATGGATCGCGGTAATCCGCCGCAAAAGTGTCCAGCACCTTTTTGTCCCAGACCCAGTTTTGCAACATCTGCGACGGCGCTTCGATGAAATCGCCCGGCACGTGAGTTCCGGCAAAGCGGCCATACTTCGCGCGGGTGACGATCGAATGCAGGGCGTGACCAAATTCGTGGAACAACGTTTCGACATCGCTATGTGTCATCAGAGACGGCTGGTCTGCAGTTGCGGGCGGAAAGTTGCACAGCAGTGCAACCGTTGGCCGCTGGTATTTTCCATCCGGTAACAGTTTGCCGCTGAGGATGTCGAACTGCGCGAAGTGGTTGAATTTTCCTTCGCGCGGAAACATATCGAGATAAAACATGCCAAGCGGCTCGCCCGTGGCGGAATCAGTCACGAGATAAAGCTCGAGGTCGTCGATCCATTTGTACGGCGCGGTGATCTTTTCAAACTTCAGCCCGAAAATGCTCTGATAGATATTGAACATGCCGTCGAGCACTTTTTGGAATGGGAAGAAAGCGCGCAGCGCTTCCTTATCGACGGCATATTTTTGTTTGTTGCGTTGGTTGCTGTAGTAACGCCAGTCCCAGACTTCGATCTTCGCGCCGGGATTGTTCGTATCGGCTGCCTTCATTTTTTGCAATTCCGCTACCTCACTCGCGAACTTCGGCTGAATTCCGGTGATCAAATCGTTGATATATTTTTCCGCATTCGCGCCGGTCTTAGCCATTTTGATTTCGGTTTGAAAGTCGTCCCAGGATTTATACCCGAGCCACAGTGCGATCTTGTTGCGGAGCGCCAGCATTTGGTTGAGAACGGGAACGTTTTGGTCTTTAGCGAGCGTGTCGTGAATGAAGTAAAGTTGCTTGCGGGTGGCTTCGCTCTTCGCGTTTTCCTCCA
>VBQB01000318.1 GCA_005887855.1 Verrucomicrobiota bacterium
CGGCGTCCACCAGTGGGATGGCCGCGCTCGCCGTGAAAAGGGCTTTGTCGAAATGGTGAGAAAAATTATCAACCAAACAAAACTCAAGGAGGAAAAATGAAAATCGAAACCATGGAACCGAAAACAGGCGCGAGCGAAGTGAGCGCTTCTAAAGTCGTTTCAGAAGCAGAATGGCTAGTCGCGCGGAAGGATTTGCTGACCCGTGAGAAAGAGCTGACGCGCCTGCGCGATGAAGTAAGCCGGCATCGGCGCGAGCTGCCGTGGGTGAAAGTGGACAAGGAGTATGTTTTCGACGGGCCAGAGGGCAAAGAAACATTGACTGATCTTTTCGCGGACCGCAGTCAATTGATCGTCTATCATTTCATGCTGGGACCGGGCTGGGAGGAGGGTTGCAAAAGCTGCTCGTACCTGGCCGATCATTTTGACGGCGCGAACTGGCATCTCCCGCATCGCGACGCGACGTTGGCCGTCATTTCGCGAGCACCGCTGTCTGAGTTGGAACCATATAAGAAGCGCATGGGTTGGCGTTTCAAATGGCTCTCCTCGCACGGCAACGACTTCAATTTTGATTATCACGTATCCGCGACGGACGATGAGAAGGCGAAGAAGAAAATGTTTTACAATTATCAAACGGACGAGCTCGTGAGCGACGAGATGCCGGGTTTGAGCGTGTTTTACAAAGATAAAGACGGCCAGATCTTCCACACGTATTCCACTTACGCGCGTGGGCTCGACATGTTAGTTGGCACCTACAATTTTCTCGATCTCGTGCCGAAGGGCCGCGACGAAAACCCGGATTCGACGATGGATTGGCTTCGCCGCCATGATGAGTACGATGCCTAGATGGAAAGCGAGAAAACATGACTACAAAAAATCAGTTGGCAGAACCGGTTATCGTCGAACGAACTTTCAGCGCGCCTATCGCGCGGGTTTGGAAGGCGCTCACCGATGTGGAGGAAATGCGGCGCTGGTATTTCGATCTGAAGGAATTCAAGCCCGAAGTGGGCTTTGAATTTGAATTCACCGTCGAGCACGAAGGCGTGAAGTATTGCCATCTTTGCAAGATCACCGAGGTGATTCCGCAAAAGAAACTCGCCTATACCTGGCGGTACAAAGGCCACGAGGGCGATTCATTGGTCGCGTTTGAGTTGTTTGCCGATGGTGAGAAAACGCGTCTGAAACTGACGCACGAAGGCCTGGAAACTTTTCCGAAAACTCCGTCGTTCGCGCGCAAGCGTTTCATACAGGGCTGGACACAAATCATCGGTTCATCGCTCAAAGAGTTTGTCGAGAGCGATGGTGCCGACCGGGGTTAAGTTCACAACACAGATAGTTTCCTGACGAAAGAAGAGATTATGGCCCAAACAGAAAAGCTATCGCTCGAAATCAAACGTCACATCAAGGCTCCGCGCGAACACGTTTACGCAGCCTGGACAGATCCCGTGCAAATGAAGCAATGGTTCGGTCCGGAAAATGTTCAGACTCGCAATCTAATCGTTGACGCGCGCGTAGGCGGAGAGTTCCGCTGGGACCTCGTCAATCCGGAAGGCGAAAATATGACCATACGCGGCGAATACCGCGAGCTGCAGCCTGGTAAAAAGATCGTCTTCACCTGGCAATGGCAGGACGACGAGGATTGGGAAAACCACATCAGCATCGTCACGGTGGAACTCGACGACGCCGACGGTGGAACTGAACTCCGCTTAGCTCACGAGCAATTGCCAAACGAGGAGTCGCGCGACGGGCACACACAGGGTTGGAACAGCGTGCTCGATAAATTGGCGAAGTTCTTCAGCAAGTAATTGTCGATCTAAACAAGGAGGAAAACATGAATACTGAAGAAGTAGCGAGAAAAGTAGTAGAGCTTACGCGCAAGCAATCTTGGAAGGAAGCGCTAGAGAGTTTGTATTCGAAGGACATCGTGAGCGTCGAGGCGCGATCGAATGAGAGTGGCTCGCCGGAAACGCGAGGCATCGACGGCGTTCGAGGCAAGGTTGATTGGTGGCTCGACGCCATGGAAACGCACAGCGTGAAAGTTCACGGCCCGTTTGTGGCGCATGATCGCTTCGTGGTGCAATACGACATCGACGTGACCGACAAGAATTCGAAAAAACAGATGCAGATATCGGAAGTCGGCGTCTATACGGTCAAGGATGGGAAGATCGTGCGCGAAGAGTTTCTGCCTTATACGGGTGACGAGAAGTGAACGCCGCTGCGTTGCCGTAGCGGGCAATAGCCTGGGACCAGGTTCACCAGCAACGCCGATCCGAATCCCGCCTTGAAGGTTCGAGCTCGACCACTGGACGAGTCCGTGTTGCCGCGGCGACCGGACCGGATTGGCAGTAAGACCGACAAGGTGATCCGCCCTCGCAGAGTCCGGCGCGATAGATTGAGTTGGTGAGACTGACCGACTGAAGAAAATGCCGAACGCCGAACGTCTAGTCAGGATGCGCTAGACGGTGGGAATAGTTCCGCCGTCGATGACGAATTCGGCGCCGTTGATATACGACGCCCGGTCGGATACCAGGAAAGCAACAAGCTCAGCAACTTCCTCGGGGCGCCCAGTGCGTCCGATGGGAATGCCGCCGAGTGAATCCATCAGTTGCTGCCTGGCGGTGTTAAGATCTGTGCCAGCGTTTTCGGCCAATCTCTTGATCAGGCGCGCCGCCGCTTCCGTTTCGATAAAACCCGGCGCAACCGTATTCACCCGCAC
>VBQB01000319.1 GCA_005887855.1 Verrucomicrobiota bacterium
GGGGCTGCGCCGCGGGGCCATATCCTCCGTGTGGAGGATGCGAACGCTCGGAGTGTTAACCCAAGTGGTTGCGGCATAACGACCGTTGACCTGAATCATCTTCTCGGGGCCTATTGTGTTGTTCGAAAAAACCTCACAATATGTCACCAACACTGGATCTGTCCCGCCATGCGTGAAACTGATGCGATAGCGTCCTCCGGATCCTCCAATTCTATAAGCGCTTACCGAGTTTTGCGAATCGACCAGAACCTTACCTTGCGCTTGCGCGCTAACGCTTCCGATGTGAAAAGCCATCGCCGCAAGCGCAAGGATCGTTATTTGTAACCCGCGCCTAATTCGTCGATTTTGCTTGTTGAGTGTTTTCAAGTGATTACCTCCTATTGTTGATGTTAACCTTGTCTATACTACCAGCTCCTGAGGAAGCATTAGCAACCGACAGGTGCCAAAGGGGCAGACGAACTTCAGCGAGCCTTGCCATAATATTTCGCTCCAGACGATTGAGGCCCCGCAACGCGCCAAATAGTGCCTGCCCAACTTCCGGCGATTGTATATTGCTGTGCTGCTTCGATACATCGCAGCGCGGTCGAATACGGGACGTCAGATACAATACGCGAATCGCCGGTCGGCATATGTATAACAACACTATAGCTTACCGTGGGGCGCGGTGTAGGAACTCGGCGTGGTGTGGGTATCTGGCGGGGTGGAGGGACTCGCTTCGCATCGAATGGGTTTTCTGCTATCTGAGCTTGCGACGGCTGCGCTGTTGTGGCCAAACCTAGACATATCAGCGCAAAGAACAATGCTCGTGCCATATATCGAAGCTCTTGCGAATCGCTCAATATGGTTCTGCTAGAGCTTCCGTTAGCGATTTCCCGGCTTTCGGCTGGGACAGTCGCTGGGTCGTAGGTGATCGATAGGCGCACCACCAACTCTTTGCACCTGGAAATCGTTGCACCAAGTAGGCGTGTTCATACGCCTTCCGGATTAACGCTTGTCCCTTATCATTAATCAGATCGATCGCCCGCTGATATGGCACGAGTCCGCGCCGGTAGCTTTCGTTGGCTGTCTTCGTGTAGCACATAAAGAATGCTTTCGTGCCGTCGAAACACCATTCACGACCATAAGGTTTAGGCTCCACGACACCTGTTACGGCTCTCCTCACTTCTTCCTCCACAATCAGATTCACAGGGTATCGGCTGACTCCCAAGAAAACGGGCTCGCCGATCTGTGTCTCGCCGTTAAGTATATTGCTCCAAGCGTTCACACGAATCAGACCGCAGTCGCCAGGCCGTTGAGCGAGTCGCGACGCCAGAGTTCGCTCCATGCTGTCCAAGCGTCTTTGCGTTTGCACCGCCAAGCCTAGATTTGAAAGGAATTTGACTATACTGCTTGCCGCAGCGAAGGGGGCTGCAGCCCGTGACATATCTTGCTTGAGTTGACGGCTAAGCTCCAGCTTCAAAGCATCGTTGTCGCCTGATGCGGAGGCGAGCGAACTAAGCAGGGTGACGATAAATGCGACGACACGCCGGGAGCGTATCCATACCTGCTGTGTCGTGACGAGTTCGATAGTGTTAGTGTCCTTTCTTTAGGTCGCGATATTTGGCCAAAGTCTCTATGTTGCCGCGCTCAACTGAACTGAGGTCTTCCTCAATCGCATCGATCGAAACTCCGGTGCGAGGACGGTACCAGTCAAACTGGTTGAATTGATTTCGAAGTTCTGGCTTCGAATCGAAGTCAGCACCGTGCCGAGCGTATACTTCGTTGATGGCATAACGAAGTTTCGCGAAACTCATGCCCGAGGCTTCTTCATCGGTGATGACGCGGGTTCGCGTCTGCGAAAATTTTTCACCGTTTAGTTCAGCGTTTACAGAACCACTATTACTCACCGATGCTATATCTTGTCCGGAGCTAGGAGAGAAACTTTGCGTTGCGCCGCTTTCGGTTGACGACATCTCGGCCAAGGCGTCGTCCCTCTTCTGACGATTAAGTTCCTGACGTTGACGATACTCTTCTAGTCGCTGTTGACTTTTTTCCTGGCCTTGTCGAATCACGTCGCCCACGTCCTGGCCTACTTGATTCATTTGCCTCTGACGCTCCAATGCCCTCTCGTTGGCTTCACGCTGCCGCGCCAAGTTTTGAGCTGCTTGTTCTCTCTGCTCCCGCATTAATGCTTCCTGTCGCTCGCGCATCTCGCGGTTCCGCCGCTCGTTCTCTAGCGCGGTCTGACGTGCTCTCTCCTGCATTTGACGAGCCGTCCGTTCCATGGCGGCCTGCTGTTGTTGGAACCGCTGGGCATAGGCATCCGCAGCGCTGTTCTGCGATAAACCGGTCGTAGCCTGAATGACACACGCAAAGACCGGCGCGCATATCAACGCAGGCTTTACCCACCGACGAGAGAAACGTTGCGGGCGCGAAGTGATTGCATGCGACTGAGAGATCGGTTGCGTCAGGTTCGTGCTCACGGCACGAGGAGGGAACGTGAGATAATTGGAGAGAAGGCGTCGAGAATAAGTCTTCATGGAGGATTGATTTCTATTGTTGGTTACTTGCAACTTTCCAGTTCCTCGCGGAACCGAAAACCACCCTAACGAGGCGCATCCAATTGTTTTCATGTGTTTTGTCCTTTCATGATGCTCATGCCCATAATCCGTTGTGACCGGTGAAAATCTCAGCCGACGAGATGATTTTTCGTCGTGCGCTAGCCCGCCGGTTCGAACGTCGTGTACTCGGCCTGCGAACCGTTGTCGTAAATGATGCGATAACGGACGTTGTATCCCTTCAAAACCCGTTGTTTTTTGCTCGGCATTCGTTTGACCGTCCCGTCCGATTGTTCTGCGAGATACTCTTCTGGACCTTCCCAGGCGTAAACAGGTTCCCTGGATATTGCCCTCTCTTGTACCATTTGAGGAGTGCGAGGTGTGTATGTCCGGCCGACCCCATGGCCGTGAGTCTGCGCGACGGTGCTGGTTGGGAGAGCGGCCGCAGCAGCGACGATTGCGACTGTCATGAGTAGGTATTTCATATCCAATAATCCGTTGCCGCGGGTGAGAATCTCAGCCGACGAGAAAGTTTTTTCCGCGCGGACTGCCAGCCCGCGGTTTAATGCGATCGCGATTCAGCGGAATCTGCGCTATCGGATTGAAAACTGCGCCTCATTACGCTCTCCCAAACCGAAGAGTCGCGCACATTTTGCAGCAGCATCTTTCGCAACCGGAGATGCTCGGCTGTGGATACCTGAGTGAGTTGCTGCTCAGCTGAAAAGGAGAGGCCGCCGATGGCGCGCAGATAGTTACCGAGCCAAGTCGGCGGCGGAATCGAAGCCGAGGGTATGCGCCACAGGCGCGCAGTCCCATCCGCTGCGACGGTGACAATTTCTGAACCGTCGCTGCTCGCCGACACCGAAACAACGCGGTCGGCGTGCGGCAGTCCTAGAAAAAGCGCGCTGCCCGTGGCCGCAGCGAGTTTCAATAAGCTCAGACGAACAGAATTGTGTTCGGACAGATATCGGCGAGCGGAGGTTTCCTAAAGCCGCACATCAGCTAGCGTGCAGCTCCAAGTAAACGACCGTTTGGCTGGTATCTGGAAAGATGCGCACGCTAGCAATAGGCGCGGCGATGGTTTCGGTTAGCCGGCGCATGGCCGCCGCGTCTCGGTAAATGAGACGCCAGTCCGCATAGGTTTCCATGTAACCGACATCCTCTAGGTCGGGAAGGTAGTTTGCGATAAGCAGTCGCCCGCGAGGGCGGAGCATTTCAAACAGCTTTTCGGTAAGGCGCTGGGCCAAACGCTGCTCCAGGTAGTCATAAAGACCGGCGGTGTAGATGAAGTCGAACTTATCGGACACCAAAGAGCCAGACAGAAGAGTCTTGACAGAACCCCGTACCGCCTCAACGCCAAGAGCGCCGCACGTTTGAGTTACAACCTTCAGGCTGTCCGGGTCCTGGTCGAGTGCGACGAACCGTCCGAAGGCTCGGCTTTGCACGGAATCAGAAAGCTCAGCCTCGCGGAGGTGGCCGCAAGCAACTGAAAGAATATGGGCTGAAGGAATAGATTCACACACTTCGTCGATCTGGGTTACGAGGAAATCACGACGGATGCGGACCGCCTTAGGTGCCTTGCACTGGATAGTATAGCGGAAAATTGCGTCTCCGAGCTCCGTCACTGGTACGGCGGAAAGCGGACGGTAATCACCCGTATAAATCAGGCGCAATGAATGGGTACGGCACTCCTCAACCGTGGCATTCCACTCCCGCGGGGATTGCTCGCGCTTTACAGCTCTGAGGTGGGATACGAGCGAGTCGAGCGCAGGGGCAGGCCTTGTCGGTGCCCATTCAAGTTGACGTTTTGTCTCATCGAGAAGTTTCTGCGCGGAAGCGGCGGTTCTGGTCACACCAATACTCCGCAGCCGATTTCGATGATCTCAGCCGCAATCGCGAAAAAAATCACGAGAATCGGCCGGTCGAGGCCATGCCGCTTGACGCGCTTCGGAGCAGCCAGCGAGAATTTCTTACGACAAGCCCGCGGGTTAACGCGATGGCGATTCAGTTGAATATCCCGTGTCGGGTTGAAAGCTCCGCCTCATTACGCTCTCCCAAACTGACGAGTCGCGCACATTCTCCAGCAGCGTTTGTCGCAACCGGAGCCGCTCTGCTGTTGGCACCTGAGTCAATTGCTGTTCAGCAGAAAATGACAAACCGCCGATGGCGCGCAGATAATCACCGAGCCATTTCGGCGGCGGGACCGAAGCGGATGGTATCCGCCACAGGCGCGCCGTACCATCCGCTGTGACGGTCACAATCTCTGAGCCGTCGTTACTGGCGCTCGCAGAAACAAGTCCGGCTGCGTGCGGCAGTCCCGGGAAAAGAGCCGTGCCAGTGCTTGGATCGTAATAGCTAACCTCTTCGTCTTGAGTGCTGGCGGCGAGCAGAGTGCGACCGCCCGCGACGTAGCGGACGGACGTCACCGGTCCGTTGAGCACCAATGCAGGGCCAAGCTGCTCGCCGGTTTGGAGCGACCAAATCCGCGCGGTGTAATCGGCACCACCGGTGGCGATGAGCTTGCCGTCCGGGTGATAGCTGATTGAAAGAACGGGATTGTTGTGCCGAATATCGCGCCGCGGCGAAGTGCCCGTTTGGGGATCCCAGAAACGCAAGAAGTCGTCGCGGCATCCGGTAGCGATTTCCTTTGCCGAGGGAGCAACCGCGATAGCATCGATATATTCCGGATGCGTGATGGGTTTGCCTAGCGGTTTTCCATCCGGGACACTGCATTGAAGCACCAACCCACTGAGATAAGCAGTGAATAGCGACGACCCATCGTTGGAAAACACGATGGCAGATATGGGGCTGTCTTGTTTCGGAGTTTCACCGAGCTTGGTGCCTGTGCGAGTGTCCCAAAAGTATAACACGTTATCTGTGCCAGCAGTGGCGAAGACGG
>VBQB01000320.1 GCA_005887855.1 Verrucomicrobiota bacterium
AAGGACCTTGCCTTGCAGCAACTGGAAATCGGCACCCGCGCCCCATCCGCATCGCAGCTGCTTAGCTATGGCGGATTAAAGTTGTTGCCCTTCTGGGATCCGCTCCGCGGCGATCCGCGCTTCGAAAAAATCGTCGCGTCGTTAGCGCCGAAAGACGCCGCTTCACCGACGAAGTGAGATCCGGAACGGTGCAGGTTCAGGACATCGTATACACAATAGGTTCAGGACATAGGTAACACTTTTTGGGTGGTGTGGTGAGGTAAAACCTCGGCATGCCATGGAAGAAAAGTGAACCTATGGAAGAGAGAATCGAGTTTGGATTGAGCGCGCTGGGGGGCGAGAACTTTCGAGCGCTGTGCCGGGAGTATGGGATTACGGCACGAACCGGCTACAAGTGGCGAGAGCGCTTGGTGTGTTGGGGAACAGAGGGGCTGAGGGAAGAATCGCGTCGGCCGCACCACAGTCCTGGAGCGCTGGGGGAGAGGGAGGTGTGTGAGATGGTGCGCTTGAAGCAAAGGCATACTTTATGTGCAGGCTGCGAGCGAACGACTCGCCGATGTGCGATCTCGAGTCATCTAATTTGGCGCCTCAATCGAGCGAGCTTTTCCTCTACCGTCCGCCGCCGAGCCAGGCTGTGGATACAGCGGACGAAACCCGCCGCCTTCCGCCAACTAAAACTCTTCGGCAGATCGCGTAATCGACGCATTTGGTCGATTACTAGCATTATCAATTTACTCTACAATTCGATTCCGGTTTAGCCTCTAATAATGCTGGTCCACATACTCCCACATCTGATGATGCCAGTAGGGCCATTCGTGCCCGCCCTCCGGACCCCAGTCGTCCAGATGATGAGCAATGCCGCGATTCCTGAGGATCTCGGACATTCGGTAGGTCGGTCCGCTGTTCTCCCACGGACCACAGCCGGTTACCAGCCGGATGTCGCAACTCGCGTATTGGTGCAGAAACCAGGGGTCATTCTGTTTGGCCATATAGTCGACCGGGTTATTGAAGTAGAAATTGTCGTCGTACATCCCGTCCATCGAATCCCGCATGTCGTAGACGCCCGAGAGCGCGTAGCAGCGCTTCACGTGGTCGGGATGCTTGAAGAGAGTGTTGGCCGCATGATAAGCACCGAGCGATGCCCCCAGGGTGGCAATCCCGATGCCCGGTGTCTGGCACTGGGAGTCGATAAACGGGAAAACTTCGTTCGCCACATAGGCGTCGTACTGCGCCTGCATCCAGCTGCGATGGAAGGGATGCGCTCCCTTGTTTTGGAATGAATCGCTGTTCACGCTGTTGATGCAGAAGATTCGGATGCGCCCCTGCTCCAAGTAAGGGCTGAGGGTGCCGATCATGCCCTGACCTTCCTGTTCCCATTCGTCGCCGCAGCTTGTCGGGAACGCAAGAAGGGGCGCGCCGTAGTTTCCGTAAATGGCGACGCCCATATCGCGATTGAGCCGGTGCGAGTACCAACGCTGATAGTCGCGATGCATGGTTTGCGAGGATACCGGGTTGCGCGGTCCGGCTCAAGTCCGGTAAACGGGCGCGCCGCGCTCGCTGTCTCGGAAAACGCGCTATAATCGCCGGCGTGAACGGATCACCCGAGGACAATCTTCCGCAATCCGGCGCCGCCAAAGAAGAGGTCCGCGCCAAGACCGGTACGCCGTTCGAGATCGCGCCAAAGCGCTGAACAATGTTGCGAATGTGGGAGGGGCTCCCCGCCCCGACTGCTGAGAATCCGGAAGGCTCCGGGGGACAGGTGACTCCGAGAAATATCGTAACGGGAAGCCCAGCCGCCGATACTCGGCGCCGAGGTGCAAGGCAGCAATTTCTTCACCGAACTGAATGGTGACAATGCCGCGGCCCGGATATTCGGTCGCCTCTACGGATTCAGGGACCTATGAGCGCGGGTAGCGAACAACGCAAACTCGCCGCCATCATGTTCACCGACATGGTGGGTTACAGCGCGCTGAACCAGCGCGACGAAAAGCTTGCCCAGGAATTGTTGGAGGAACATCGCCGGTTGCTTCGCGAAATCTTTCCTCAGTTCAACGGCATTGAGATTAAAACGATCGGGGACGTCGAGTTCAAGGCGCACTAGAAACGGCTCAATGCGCTTCCAAAAACTTGTCGTCTCGCCCGCGCCTAGGTAACAGGGCATCTCGCAAACGGCATGGTTATCGCGCTAGCTTCCAGTTTTGAAAAGGTTCGCGCAACTCTTACCAGCCCGAAATCTGAATTCGGCGAAGTCGGACGGATTCACTGCCCTCACGAGTATCTCGAGTGGGATAAAGTGATTCGCCTCGTTACCTTGGAGCCTAGGGGATTCGAACCCCTGACCTCCTCAATGCCATTGAGGCGCTCTACCAACTGAGCTAAGACCCCGTTTTGACGGCGTTTACTATGCTCGGATCAGATAGCGGCAAGGAAATCCGCTGCCGCTAACGCTGAGCCGATAACACTCGGCGATAGACTGCTTCGTAACGCGGTACTGCCTTTTGCGCTGTGAATTCCGCTGAAGCTCGCTTTCGACCGGCCTC
>VBQB01000109.1 GCA_005887855.1 Verrucomicrobiota bacterium
GAGCAGTTTCAAATTGCATAGCTAAGGTCGCCCGGAGAGTGGACGACGATGGCAACCTGTTCGCAGGCGAGATCTTTAATCGCCCAGCCACGCGGCGATCATCCTCGGATACCTGATCATTTTAAGCCATTGATGGAATCTTTGTCCACAGGCAGAAGGGCGAGATTGTGCCGCGGGTCCGCTCAGTCTCGACATGCTACAGGAGTTTAGAAGCGCTTCTTCAGTGCCACATACCAGGTTCGCCCCTTGATATTGGCTGTCTGTTCGTCGTAGCCGTTTTCACCGGCCCCGGCTACGACCCCGGCTACGAATGGCGGTGCCAAGTCGAAGACGTTATTCATCCCAAGGGTGACTGTTGTGCCATTCAGCCACGCTCGCCAACCGCATGCTCTGTATTCCGCAGTAGATACCGGCGCCACCTTTTTGTCCTTGCCCTCCGGCACCTTCGCGTTTTTGCCACCATCTTTGGCATACCCGGGCACTTCATTCTGCGCTGCGGGCGCCGCGAAGTTAAATGTATAATTGAGCATCCAATCCAGCGTGACCCATTCAGGGATCTTGCGACCCTGGCCGTCTTTGGTGAAATCCTTAATATCCCAATACTGGCCGATGTAGTGCACGATAAAGCCGGTATCGAGTCCACCCAGCAGTGAGCGCGCCGGTCCGTCGTAGAACAAGCTCGCGTACCAGCGATTGTGCGTAAACGAACCACCGCCTGCAGTTCCGAGGAAGCCGCCACCGAACTTGCCGACAACACTGTGTTCCGGTCCACCGACGACCGCCTGGAGCGCCACACGGTCTATATAAGTGCCGTTGAATGTCGCGGTCAGCGTACCCCAGTCACCATGACCCAATCTCGAGGTGTCGAAGGAATAGGCCACCTCATAATCCCAGCCCTCTTGGATGAACCGACCTAGATTTTGTTCCGGAAGGTTGAGAACGACAATCGGGCCAAATGGATCACCCGGGCCGGTTGAGGGGCCGCGTATGACCTGACCGGGGAATTGGTCTTCGTGGTTTACAAGATACTGCGGATCCAAGATGGCAGTGACGGCGCGAAGATCGATGTGGTAGAAATCGGCCTGCAGCGTCAGGCCCTGAAGCGGTCTCCACCATTTGCCGGGCGTAACGATCGCACCATAAGTCCATTCATAGGCCGTTTCTGGCTGCAGATTCGGATTACCGCTCAGGCCCGTGCCAACGATTGGCGACGTAGCTGGACTCCGCGGATCTGTGACAACGGCATTGTCGACGTGCCCTCCGCGAAACAAATCGCTCAGGGTCGGAGCGTGATACGCTTCGCTGTAGGTGGCGCGAATGGTCAGAGCCGAGTCGATCGGCTGCCAGCGCACGGAGAACTTCGGCCTTTCGGTGCCACCGAAATCACTGAAGTCGTCAAATCGTTCCTGGTAATCTAGTTCCAAGCTGTAAAGAGCGGGAAGGTTCCAGACAGGACTCGTAACAGGGACGCGAACCTCCCAATAGATGGACCAAACGTCCCGGCTTCCTTTGGTTGACTCAAAGGTGACATTGCCAATGGTGCCGCCGGACGAGATGAGCGAGTCGGGCTGATCGCTGGCGCGTTCGGTGCGATCTTCACCGCCAATCGCGAACGAGATCGGGCCCGCCGGGAGATTGAACAGATCGCCGAACAACTTCAAGTCCTCGAGCGTCAACGACGTCGTGCCGAGGTGATGGGTGCTGACGAATATTTTGTCAATCACCGGGGGCGAGTTCTGGTTGAGGCCGAAGGGATTGAAGGCGGTTGCCGGATTGGTATCGAGCAATGCCTGACGCAAAGCATCGGTGTCGACATTTCCGCCGTCGCGCTCCACGCGACTATCTTCGCTATAACGGAACGCGGTTTCCCAGTTCCATGTCTTAAAATAATCTCCAAACTCACCCAAATTACCTTTGAGGCCGCCAGTAAACTCGTAGTTATTCGTCGTAATCTTGAAGGTGCGCGGCCCGGCTTCCAACGCACGGTATCTAACACCGGTGGTGAACTGAGTGCCGGGAGGTGCAGCACTCGGATCAAATCCTCCGGGCGAGGTGTAATCCGCCACCGTGAATGGATTGAATGGGTTTTGAATGGGTACGGTGAAGCCAAACCCCGGGGGAGTGAACCCGACGGGGTGCGTCACATCCGTCCATACATCAGATGCAAATTGAACCGGCGCCTGGGCGCCATCCCAGAAAGTGCGCGCATATTTGAAGTCAGCAAAAAGCTCCAAGTATTGGTCGCAAATTTTGCGGTCGAGCGAGCCATAGAAATAGTCGCGGTCGACCGCGGGGAGTGCCGGAGTTAGCTCTGCGAAGTTAAAGAGCCGTTGTTCCCGCGGAAGACTAAAAAACGGCACATATTGCGGGTCGCTCGCTACGTTTGGGAATGCGTGCGGCGTGGGTGTTAGCGCGCCACCATTCAAACTTGGCTGGTAAACAAAGCTGGCGCCCGAGGGGCCCACGTGTCCGGCGAATGCACCGCTGCGGTTATCAAGGCCGCCAAATCGCGTGAAGTCCGCATTACTAGAGATATCAGCGTCGCGCGAGTAGATGGCGGCTCGATTGTAAAACTCGGCGTAAACTACAATGTCCGTTTTATCGTCTCCAGTACCGGCGAGGAGATATCCCCTTTCTTCACCCGCGTCATTGGCAAAGCCAAGATTGGTGTTGCCATAGCTGGCGTAAATTTCGACGCCACGAAATCTATGAATTAACCAGACGTTGAAAACTCCGTCGACCGCGTCGGCACCGTAAATAGCGGAAGCGCCGTCTTTCAGAACGTCGATGTGATCGATCAACCCGAGCGGAATCGTGTTAAGGTCGACCGTATCACCGGCAAATCCAACCGGCGCGAGACGACGTCCATCCTGCAAGACCAGAGTTTCCTTCGCGAGAAGACCGCGCAGGTTGATTTCCACGCGACCATCGCCGAAGGCGAAGGGGGATATGCTTTCATTGATTGCCGCTCCCGTAGCGGCTGGCAACTTCTGGATAAGGTCAGTGGCGCTACGGACACCGAGTCGAGTGATATCCTCTTTGCGGTAGGTATCGACCGGGTTCGGACCGACTTCTTCTGAAGTCGGGATGTTTGAGCCGGTCACGATCACCTCGACCGCCGTAACAACGGGCTGGCCAGTTGTCTGCGGTGTGGGTGTGACATCTTGCGCTGACACTGCAATGACCGAAGGAAGGACGCCCGCGATGGTCGCGAGACCTAAGCCGGTGTTGGCGCGCTTCTTCATGGCAGCGCATTCCTCTAGTGCGGCTCGCGAGTTTTCCCCCAAGAGCTGTAACAACCGTTCCAGCGGCTAACAAGCTTGCAGCTATGGTTAGAGGGGGGGTTGCGGGTGAAAGGAGCTAGGCTAATTCTCGGCTGGAAAGAGTGTTAATAGGTCCGGCGGATTCGCCCGCGAATCTTGTAATTGGCCGTCGAAGTACACTCGGACAATGAACCCACCGTAACGTCGTCCATCGGCTGAAGGTGTTTGGGTCTTTGGACGCACGTAAGTGGCGGCCAGGAACTTCGGAGTCGCGTCCGCCCAATCGCTTGCTGGCGTAAGCCAGTCATAACCGACTCGCGCATCAGTTGGTTTCATTCTGTTATCTTTCGTTAGGTCGTAGAAGGAGACGATAATCCTGACAGTGTGCCCGTTTTGGGTACCTGGTCGTGGCTTGACTCCAACTTTGAGAGTGAAGTGACTCTCGGCGTTCGGATCGTTAGTCTTCGATAGAGTTGTTTCCGTGATCGCCAAAATTGAGCGCGAAACGCCGATTCGCCGCAGAAGATGAGGGAAACGCGCGTCGGAATGGAGCGGACGAAATTCGGGAAGAAACGCGATCCACTGTAGTATTCCCGAGTGCTCAGCAAATGCGCGTTCGAGCCAGCGGAAAGCTTCTTCTTTGTCGCCAAGGGCGACATAAACTGCGGCAATCACAGGCGCCGAGACGTATCGCTTCTCCCTCGCTTGCAGTAGTTGAGCAAGAACATTTCGCGCCTCCGTTTGACGACCCATGCGCGTGTAGGTGATGGCAAGCCCGCTGCTGGGGAGATTCGTTGCCGACTGAGATTTTGTGTAGAGCGCGATCGCTTCCGCAAAATTGCCCTTCTCGCGATACGCAGCGGCAAGATCCGAATCCAGATAAAAGTAATTTGGGTCGAGCAGAAGCGTCCGCTGCCCCTCACTAATTGCGTCGTCGATCTGGTCGTTAGCGAGGTATGCCGCGGTGGCAACGTAGCTGGTGATCGGCGACACCGGATCTAACTTCTTGGCCTCCAAGACAAGTCGAAGACCTTCTTTCAGCTCGCCGCGGAAGAGCGGGACCAGCGCCGAGAAGAAGTGAGCCGGCGCCGAATTGGGATCGAGCTCAAGCGCGCGCTTCAACTCTGCATCCGCGCCGGCCAGATCCCAGTCGAGCACCCCTTTCGCCTCACTAAGGTAGCAATGCGCTTCAGCATCTTTCTCGTCGAGCGCAATCGCCTTCAAGGCTGCTTCTTTTGATGCCGGGTAAGCTTCGAGCGGTTTTACATAGACGTCGGCCAGAAAATACCAAACCTTCGCGATCCCAGTCCAGGCACGCGCAAATGTCGGATCTTTCTCGAGAGCACGCCGAAAGAAACTGAGAGCCCTCCGCAAATCCTCTTCGCTGCTCCTGTTCGAGAAAAAGAGGCCTTGGAGATAAAGATCGTATACCTCGGTGTTACGTTGTTCACGGGCGGGAAGCGAAACGGCAAGCTTGATCTTAAGCGCGTCAACAATCGAGCGAGTTATTTCATCTTGCAGCGCAAAGACGTCCTCCAGCTCGCGGTCAAAAGTTTCCGACCAAAGATGAAAACCGCTGCGCGCATTAATCAATTCGGCGCTAATACGAACGCGGTTACCCTCGCGTCGCAAACTTCCTTCAAGCACATTCTCAACATTTAGTTTTTTCCCAATCTCACTCGCGCCCGCGCCGCTTTCTTTGAATGAAAATGACGAAGTCCGACCAGTGACACGCAGCCCATCGACCTTTGCCAGCGCGTGAAGAATTTCCTCGCTTATGCCGTCGCAGAAATATTCCTGATCTTTTGCCTGGCTAAGATCGAGGAATGGTACCACCGCGATACTTTTTTCTGGAGGATTAAACTGCGGGGCTCGGAAGAGTTCGCCGCGAAACAACCAAATCGCAGCCGCGCCCACAAGGAGACTGGCAGCGCCCGTTGCCACCAACTTCCGATTCCGCCGCCCCCATTTCCTTCCTCGGGTGAAGATTCCCGTGCGCCGGGCGCGGATTGGCTCGTGCTTTAGCCAACGTTCAAGATCTTCGGCGAGCGCGAGGGCCGAAGAGTAACGGCGCTGCGGATCTTTATCGAGGCACTTCAGGCAGATCGTTGCAAGGTCGCGATCTGTTTTTGGATTTAAGAGGCGCGGCTGCCGCGGCTCGGTGTCCAAAACCAATTGGACCGTTTCATAGGTCGTTCCGCCAGCAAAAGGTGGATGGCCAGTGAGCAGTTGGTAAAACACTGCGCCCAGTCCGTAGATATCCGTGGCGCTAGTGACTCGCGCGTTATTTCCCACCGCTTGTTCCGGCGCCATGTAACTGGGAGTGCCCAAAACTTCCATCGTGCGGGTAACGGTACTCTCTGTTTCGACAAGCCGTGCCAGCCCAAAATCGGTGAGATGTGGTTCGCCCTTTGCGTCGAGCAGGATGTTTCCGGGTTTGATATCTCGATGGAGGATGCCGCGCTCATGCGCATAATGAACTGTGCGGGCTAGCTTGGCGATCAGTTCCGCTGCGTGACGGATCGGCATCGGTTCGCGCTTCGCGACGGCATCGAGTTGGCCGCCTTCCACCAGTCCCATGCTGAAATAACAGGCACCATCGCGCTCTCCGACTTCGTAAATCGGGACGATGCACGGATGGTTCAGGCTGGCGGCGGCTTCTGCTTCGAGACGAAAGCGTTTCACGTGTGCTTCTGTCGCCCAGTGAGCGAGACCAATCACTTTGAGCGCCACAATCCGGTTCAGACTTTTTTGTCGTGCTCGATAAACCACGCCCTGGCCACCGCGTCCGATTTCTTCGAGCAATTCGTAATCGCCGAAATCTTTCAACATCCGCGCGATCGTTGGCTCGGACGCCTCATCGCTTTCGTCATCCAGTGAGGCAAGACCAGTCCGCACCAGGCACACGCTGCAACATCCCTGCGGCGCGTCGGCGAACACCGTGGCCCCGCATTTTGGGCAAACTCTGCTGGTGTTTGTCATCCTGTTTTCCGGCCGATTTATCGTCCCCATCTGTACTGCCGGAAATTCTTTCACAGGTTACGTTTGTAATACCGCCATGAAATGCCGCAGCTCATCCTCGACATCGTCCGGAACCGCGACGGTGTGGGCGATCTCTTCGTGCAACAATTGTCGATAGCGATAGCGCAAGCGGTGAAACGCTTGTTTCACGGCGTTTTCGGTCATTTGCATTTGGGAGGCTATCTCAGCCTGCGAAGGCTGACCGGATTCCCCGGCGAGCAATTCTTTCAAGCGATCGAATAACGGCAGTTTGCCAGCGGCTTCATATTCGGCTCGGAGCCTTGCGAGGACTTGCTCCAATAATGTTAACGCCCAACGACGCTCGTAAATGCGATCCGCGCTCAATTTGTGGGCCGGCTCCTGGTCGGCGCGCTCACGCGCGAGCAAATCCTCCAGCGAAATCAAAGGCCGACCTTCGCCTCGTTTGACGGTCATTTCGCGATGCCGCGCCTTGGACAGAAAATTCTTGAGCGACGCCAGCAGATAAGAACGCAAACGCCCTCTTTCCTGCCTCACAGTTTCGAAGTCCTTCCGTTCGAGCAGCCTCGCAAAAAAAGCTTGAGTGAGATCCTGCGCTTCCTCTGGCTTATAGCCTTCGCGCCTGACGAAGCCGTACAGTGGCCACCAGTAGGTTCGGCAGAGTTTTTCCAGCGCCGCCTTAGCCTCCGTCGATTGCCCTTGCGCTGCCAACACTACGCTCCAATGCGTAGTGGCAAATGCAACGGCGCCGCTTTGAGTGATTTGACCAGTCGCACTCCCCGACGCCCCGTTATCAACGGCAGGCACGCTACAATTCAAGTAAAAAGTCGTACGAAAATCAAGCCTCCATCTCAACGGCAAGCCTTTCGCTGGACATGACAGAAAAGAGAAATGCCTAAAAGTCGGGCGAAATTTCCGTTTACGAACTACGTTCGAGCGTTTCAATTACGCCGTGACCCAGCAGAAGAAAATTTTCGGAACTGACGGCGTCCGCGGCGTTGCCAATGTGGAGCCGGTCACGGCGGAGACATCTCTGAAACTGGGTCGCGCCGCCGCACACGTTTTCACTCAGCTGAATCCGCGCAAGAACCCGGAGGGGACACGTGCCAAAATCGTCCTTGGCAAGGACACGCGTCTTTCGGGGTACATGCTCGAAAACGCGCTCGTCGCCGGAATCACCTCGCTCGGGGTAGATGTTCTCATCATCGGTCCGCTGCCGACGCCCGGTGTGGCTTACATCACGCGATCGCTGCGTGCCGATGCCGGCATCATTCTCTCCGCTTCGCACAATTCGTACGAAGATAATGGCATCAAATTTTTCCGGCACGACGGCTACAAGCTGGACGATCAGGTGGAAGAACAGATCGAGCAGCTTGTTTTTGCCGGAGAAATCGATTCCATTCGGCCGACTGCCGGAAACATCGGGCGCGCCGCGCGGATTGATGACGCCCTTGGCCGTTACGTTGAATTTGCCAAAGCGAGTTTCCCTCGCGGTATGTCGCTCGAGCAAATGCGCGTCGCTGTCGATGTGGCGAACGGCGCCGCCTACAAATCGACGCCATGCATTTTGCGCGAACTCGGGGCGGAGGTAACCGTCGCGCACAACGAACCGAACGGCACGAACATCAACGCGCAATGCGGTAGCACTCACCCCGAGGAAATTCAGCGTCTGGTTAGGGAAACCGGCGCGGACGTTGGCATCACGCATGATGGCGACGCCGACCGTGTGCTGCTTTGCGATGAAAATGGCGAGATGGTCGATGGTGACGAGATTCTCGCCATGGCGTCTGTCGATCTTTTGCGTGCCGATCGACTTGAGCAGGGCACGGTTGTCGCCACGGTCATGAGCAACTTCGGTCTCGATGAAACGGTCGCTGCGCATGGCGGAAAGGTGGTGCGCACCAGAGTGGGCGATCGCTACGTCATTGAAGAAATGATGAAACAAAAGCTCAACCTCGGCGGCGAGCAGAGCGGCCACGTCATTTTCCGCGATTTCACCACCACCGGCGACGGAATTATCAGTGCGCTCCAGATTCTGCGGATCATGCACCAGACCGGTCAACCGTTGAGCAAATTGAAGAGATGTTTAAAAAAATATCCGCAGGCCCAACGTAACTTGGTCGTGAAGGAAAAACCACCGCTCGCGGAGCTTTCGGCTGTGATGAAACTGATAAGCGAAGCAGAAAAAGAACTTTCCGGAAAGGGTCGCGTGCTCCTTCGCTATTCCGGCACCGAGCCAAAAATTCGCTTGCTCATTGAAGGCCAGGAATTGGAGAAGATCGACAAGCAAGCGAACCGTATCGCGGACGCAATTCAGAGTGCGATCGGAGCGAATTGATCCAATGCACAAACGCGCTGTTGAAAATAGCCCAGCGTTTCAACGCTGGGGAAAAGCAACGTGCAAAAAGGCGAGTCCCGGCAGGGACGAAAGAATTTCATGACACTGGCACGAGTAATTGAAGCGCTCCTGTTTAGCGCACAGAAGCCGTTGTTGATCCGCGAAATGGCCGCGGCAATTAAAGGCGCAGGCGCGGAAGACGAATTGTCGCCTAACGAGTTCGCGCGAGCAACGGAATCGGAAATTGCCGCCGCGCTCGAACAATTAAGAATCGAATACATCCAGGAGCAGCGGGCGTTTCAAATTGTCGAAAAAGCGGAGGGCTGCCAGCTCGTCACCGATCCCGCCTTCGCCCGTTGGGTGCGTCAGCTTTTCCCAGCGCCCAAACCCGCGCGCCTGACAGCACCCGCGCTCGAGACGCTTGCGATTATTGCTTACCGCCAGCCGATTACACGCGCCGATGTCGAAGCCGTGCGCGGCGTGACCATCGATGGAGTGCTGCAAACATTAATGGAACGTGGTCTGGTGAAAATCAGCGGGCGCGCGGAAGTCCCCGGCCGTCCGCTTCTCTACGAAACAACGCAATTTTTTCTCGATCATTTCGGCCTGCGCACTCTGGACGAATTGCCAAACGTCGAAGAATTGCGTACGCGCCATCTGCCGGTAGCGCGATCTGCAGCCGGCATCGGTGATGCCGGCCGGCCGGGGTCACCGACCCCGGCTACGACGGAATCATAGTCCTGTAGCCGTCGCCCTGTGGGCGACGCCATCCGCACATGAATGGTTCGTCATGGTTCCGCTTCGCATCCGCCTTCGCGGCGTTACGGCGCGGCAGACAGCGAAGCGGCTACTGCGGAATCTTGCTTGCCGCGTTTCTAACATCGACTTCAGCACTTGCGGAAATACAAGTCGCCGACTGCGCGCGCGCCGCAAAATATTTCGAGAGCAAGCGGGGCGTGTCCATGCTCGTCATGCAGAACGGCCGGACTCTTTTCGAGCATTATGCCAATGGCGGATCGGCCAGCGGGAGATGGCCCATCTTCAGCGGAACAAAAAGTTTTTGGGGAATCGCCGCCCTGGCTGCGGTGCGCGAAGGACTATTCAAGCTGGACGATTTTGTGTCCGACACGATCACTGAATGGAAGAGCGACCCACGCAAATCGCGGATCACGATCCGCCAACTACTAAGCCAGACTGACGGCATCGAAGGCGCTTCGCGTCTCCAGCGCGCATCGATCCGTGATCGTAATGTCATGGCGATTCGATTGCCGATCGTTGCTGAACCCGGCTCCGCTTTCATTTATGGTCCAAGTCATCTCCAGATTTTTTCCGAACTGTTGCGTCGAAAACTAAAAGGGCGTGCAACAACCGCCTACGTCGAAGGACATGTGCTAAATCGACTTGGCATCGGTCGTCTCAATTACAAAAAGGATTCTCTCGGCAATCCGCTGCTCGCTACTGGGTTTGAATTGACCGCGCGCGAATGGGCGCGGCTGGGTGAGCTGGTGCTCGGGCGAGGCAATTATCACGGGCGCCGAATTATTTCGGCAGATTTGCTGCGCGAGGCATTTGCCGGCTCGCCAGCAAATCCTTCATATGGCCTCACCTTTTGGCTGAATCAGCAGGCGTCGACTGGGCGCGAGATCGACATAGAACGAGTGCTCGACCTGCCCTGGAAAAGCGCGCAATGGATGGACGTTTGCATCTGCAAGGATGCGCCCGCTGACATGGTGGTCGCGCTCGGTTCGGGTTATCAACGCTTGTTCATCATTCCATCGCTGCACGCCTTAATCGTTAGGCAAGGATCGAACGCAAAATTTTCCGACGCGCGTTTCTTGCGGCTGGTTTTGGGACTGTAGGGGACGCAGTTGGCGCCCCGGGGAAGCGAACCGCTTCCCCTACAGCCGATGAGCGTGATTGACTTGGCGGCGCATTTCTTGAACGGTTCAAGACCTTATGAACAAATTTGTGATCGGTTGCGGCGCAGTCGTCGTCATTCTGCTTTTCATTGCCATCGTTGCGGCCCTCGCGCTGGGCGGCAGTTACAATCGTCTCGTTCGCTTGCAGCAAAGTGTCGATCAAAGCTGGGCCCAGGTGCAAAACGTCTATCAGCGACGGGCTGACTTGATTCCGAATCTGGTGAACACAGTTTCGGGCGCTGCTAATTTCGAAAAATCGACCATCGTCGAAGTGACGAATGCGCGGGCCAGCGTCGGCCGTGTGCAACTTGACCCAAACAAAGCGCCCACCGATGCGGCGCAGCTCCAGCAATTCCAAGCCGCCCAAGGGCAATTGAGCAATGCGCTCTCTCGTTTGCTCGTGGTGGTTGAGCGTTACCCGGAACTGAAGGCCAACCAGAATTTTGTTGGCTTACAAGCACAGCTTGAAGGAACTGAGAACCGAATTTCGGTCGAACGCGGGAACTTCAACACCGCAGTGCAGAACTACAACGTTGCCGTGCGCAGTTTCCCGACCAATTTGATCGCGGGCATGTTAGGTTTCGCGCAGCGCCCATTTTTCGCCGCGCAACCAGGTGCGGAAAGGCCGCCGCCAGTGAATTTCAATTTTGGCACGCCAGCACCGGCAGCGACCGCTTCGCCTTAGGTGGATCGGCCGCTCCGTTGGACGATGTTAATTTTGCCGCCGAAGGCGCAGCGCACTTTTTAGCATCGAGCAAGCGACGGCTCGATCTACCAGTGATAAAGACTTTTTTAATTAGCGCGACGCTTGCCGCTCTTGTCTCCTTGTCGAGCCAAGCCGCCGAAATCATTCCCCCCAAGCCAGCCGGCTATTTCAACGATTATGCCGGTGTTGTTTCAAAAGCCGCCGCGCTGCGCTTCAACGAGCAGCTCGCGCAATTCGAGCGCGAAACGTCCAATCAAGTCGTGGTCGCGGTATTTCCGAAAATGCAAAGCGATTCGTCGGTCGACGATTACACACAGCGTGTCGCCCAATCCTGGGGCGTCGGCCAAAAAGATAAAAGAAACGGCGCCGTGCTGTTCGTCTTTATTGAGGATCGCAAGATGTTTATTCAGGTCGGCTACGGCCTCGAAGGTGCGCTGCCGGACATTACGGCATTCGACATCACCGAGTACCACATCAAGCCACATTTCCGTAATGGCGATTATGAAGGGGGGCTCGCCACTGGCATCGATTTGATCTGCAAAGCAATCCGGGGTGAGTACAAAGGATCGGGAAAAACGGTTGCGGAGAAACGCGGTAACGCCGGCGCTCCGAATTTCTTGTTCTTCATCATCTTTATCATTG
>VBQB01000321.1 GCA_005887855.1 Verrucomicrobiota bacterium
CGAACTTGATGTCGGAATCCTTCGTGGGCTTGACTTCTACCGCGACGCGGCAGAACGCCGGCAAGTTGTCCAGCGGAGGTCCGGGCAAATTACCGGGCTTAGGTGGTGTGAACTTGCCCGCGGCTTCCGCCTCTGCAAGCGTTATTGTCGTGTCGGGCAAGGCGAGGGTAGCGAGGCTCTCGCACGTGGCGGCCCTCGCCGAGCGCACACCGAAAGCGAATAGTGTTGAAAAAACTAACACGGAAGCAACGAATGGCTTCAGAGATGCTCTAATGGGCGTCGCTAATGTTCGAGCACTCATTCCTCACACCTCCGTGCGGCCCGAGTGTACCAGACATTCCCTGACCGCGGCTTGCGCATGGACATTAGTGCATGATTAACGCTGCGGTTACCGGACACTAAATAAAAATATCCAAACCGAATTAGGAACAAAACGATGACCAACTGTGAGGACATGAGAGCTAGGCATTTTCTTGTCGCCGAGGCCAAATCGATGTGGTAGGAGTGTATGAGCCCCTGCCCTCAACTCAGCCCAAATTAAACTGAGGAGATTCGCAAAATGAAGATCGAAAGAATATTCGGAGGATTGGTGTCGATGGGTATGGTTGCGGCGCTGGCCGTACCCGTGGCTCTAGCAAAGCCACAGGCCGCACCTGCACCCCAAGCCCACAGTAAGGAAATGGGAATGCACGGCGGACTACAGGCCGCGGTGGAGAGTTTAAATCTCACTGACGAACAGAAGGCCAAGGTGAAAGATATCTTTGCGGATGCGAAGACCAAGCACCAGGCCGTGTCCAATGATACTTCGCTCAGCGATGAGCAGAAAAAGGCGAAGATGAAGGAACTCCACAACGCCACAATGGCCAAGCTAAACGAGCTGCTGACACCTGAGCAACAGACGGAGTTGAAGAGCAAGATGGAAGCTGCAAAGGCGAAACCGCCGGCGCAGCCGTAATGTAAGAAACCACGGTCAACTGGCGAAAAACCTGAGAGACAAGGCGCCCGGTTCGGAGGCGCTTGGCGCCTTCTCTTGGGCTGTGGGGGTGAACATCGAGAGTGGTGGCGGGACGGCAGATGTCTGGTAATCGGACTTGTCGGGGGTTGGGCGCAGGAATCCATAGTGACTCCGCTTCCAACGGCGATTAGATCGAATCATGCTGACATGGAGACTTCGCTCATGCGGGAACCCAAGGCTGCGCAAGCGGGTTCTCTTGTGCCTCGTAATCTTTGGGCCGTGCTTACTTCTTGGTGCGACGGTCGCCGAGGCTCAGGGAGAGCCTTCGGAGAAGGGCTTTGTTGAGTACCGTCCCTCGGCACGAGTCCGCGTCATTCCTGACTTGGCGTATGCGAAATATGGAGATCGTACCCTGCTGCTGGATTTGTACTTGCCTTCGCAACTTGGACAGGGCCGTCCTGGAGTGATCGTCGTGCGAGGCGGCGGATGGATGGTGAATGACCGCAAGCGCTTCGCACACGTTGCATCCGCCCTGGCTGAGAAAGGAGTTGCGGCAGCATGCATCGAATACCGGACTGCCGAAGAAGCGGCGTTTCCAGGAGCGATTCAGGACGTTAAAGCGGCAGTACGCTGGATGCGAGCGAATGCAGCAAGATACGGGATCGATTCTCATGCAATCGGCACGCTGGGCGGGTCCTCGGGCGCGCACATGGCCTTGCTGGCGGGACTCACCGCAGGAGTTGCGGAGCTCGAAGGGAACGGCGGTCACGAGGATGTTTCGAGCCAAATCCAGGCTGTAGTTGCCATGGCTACGCCCGCGGACCTGCTCAGCCTAAGCGCAAACAACAAGCGGACGGTGGGAACCTTTCTCCATGTTACGCCCGAGCAGGATGCCGAGATGTGGCGATGGGCTTCCCCGGTGAATCACGTCACCGCCGGAGGACCTCCAGTGCTTTTGTTGCATGGGACGGCGGACGATTCGGTTCCTTCGACTCAGTCTGTTGATTTTGCGCGACGATATCGCGAGGCCGGGGCGAGCGCCGAAGTTGAGTTACTGCCGGGCGCTCCCCATGCGTTCTGGAATTACCGGCCTTGGTTCAGCGAGGCCATAGACCGCGCCGCAACTTTCTTTCTGCGAGTGGCCAAGAAAGGCCTGAGGTAGGTAGCCCGACGCTGTGGCAAAGACACATCAAGTGCAATCGATCTCAGGGCTAGGACCTGAGGCTGCATGAAGTGTGACTATGCGCTGCCCGCATACAAATCTCGTTTTCCGTAAAATCAGCTCCGTTACTGTTCGTTGTCCCAGAGCAACGACAGCGTCCCGCCTGGTCGCAGATACTCCTATAAGCCGAGATATATTTTGTGGGGACTTAACTGCGGTAGTGGAGACGAAGGATGTTGAAAAAACGTGGAATTTGGTCCGTCGGCTTGCCGCTGTTAGCAGTGCTGGACTGGTGCACAAGGACCGCAGGTAGATATCGGCGATTTGCGGGCAGAATTGCGGGTCAATTACGGATGGTCGGGCGAGAAAATCAATCTGAAGTTGCGCGAGTTATGAATGTCAGCCATCCGTTACATGTAGATTTTTCCGGAAAGAGCGTAGAACTCAGGGAATTGACCAAGGTATTGAGAATTGGCGACCGCATCCGTGTGCTTTGCGATGACGGAGTAGTTGTAGCGGAGAAAATCTCTGAGACGCAATTCAAGTTAATTCATGCTGAAACGATGGCAGAGTTAGTCCATTGATTGGAGGTCGGATCTTGACCGCGAGCGACGTTTAATGACCCGCATCTGTTGACTGGGAACGCCCAGAATCAGACATCGATGTCGAGATTTCGGCCCAACAGCTTTGCCCACTCTGGGTAGGTCCCGGTACCCAAGTTTCCGATTTGGCGACTTACCAGGGGCTAGAAAGGTTGACCTAAGCGGGATGGGTTGAATTTGCTGCTTTTGCTTTTTCGATAAGCGGTCTCGCTATGTTCTCCCAAGAGCTCCACGCGTGAAACCACTTGCCTTCTACTCCTCGCAGAATCGACCTCACGTTGAGACCCCACCATTCTTCGGACTTGCCA
>VBQB01000322.1 GCA_005887855.1 Verrucomicrobiota bacterium
CTGCTGATAATCTGAAGCCTTTTGGGCGAAATAAGCGCTAATCAGCGTGTAGCATCTCTTTACACGCGGAATATTAATCTCTGTATAGTTTCTTTTCACTGTGTCTCTCCAAACGTGACGAGGCCGCTAGAACGCTCGGAGTCCCTGAGCCGTTTGTCTTGACCCTTGGGCGATTCGTTGGCCTATCACTTTTTCGCGTAACCTCGCGCCCGATTTTACGCACTACCTCAGTGAACGGCCGGAAATGAGTTCTCAAGACGAGAGTTCACGGAAGGCCAAGACGATGAAAGGAAATTAAATAACATGGCTACAAAGAAAACCAAAATTAGCATTATAGTCCGTGACCTGATGCCAGCCAAAGACGCCTACGGCGGCCGCCACGGCCGCCACGGCCACCAGTTTAGCTCGCTGTTGAACGAGAAAGAGGGCCCGGGGCGCACGCCCCCAGGCGGTGGCTACGGCATTCACATGATTCAATAAGGAATAACCGTTAGAAAGTCGCACCGTGGTTCGATCCCACGGTGCGCGTCTTTATCCGCTCCGCACTTTCTCAGTAAGAGATCCACAAACCAAAAGGGCGACGGTTCTCCCCCAATCTTCGTGGTCATCTTCGCGCACGCGACACTTGCACAGGAACAGACCCCTCTGTGCTCTGCTACAAACGGCGCTGTGCAGATGCCGGGCAAACCGGCCATTCAGCCTTAAAGCGCGATAGCAGCTTGTCCTGTGTGTGTGCCGCTGAGTCTTCCAACAGTTTCGCTGCCTCAGCGCCACGCAGGCTGAAAGAAATAATCTTATCCGCTAAAAAAACGTCGGCGTAAAATCTGTTCTTGACATGCGTCATATCTCCATATAAAAGGCGTATCCAATAAGATTTCGTCATCCGACAGTTTCATCTTATCTTCAGCACGGCTGAATAAGCCGCAGGGGCTGGATCTTCGCTGAAACACCGTTTAGCGCGATCCCCCAGATCCAACTGGAGCCCCTGAGTCAGCCAAAGTGAGGCCGCTTCTTCCAAGCGTCTCGTGAGGATGGTTCCTAGTTCCGCACGGAACTGGATTGCAGTAGTTCAACAACCCAACCTCAACAAAAATGCAAAAGCAAGCTAACTCATCTATTAAGGCCCATTTATTTTGGAACGCATTGATCCTGGTTTCACTTGTCGCCGTCAGCGCGATTCCATTCACGCTCGCGCAGCGAAGTAGCATGAAGCAAAGCGCGCAGTTCCAAAAGGCGCTCCCGAGCCAATTCCAAACTTTCACCTTGCCTGGCAGCAGTCTCGCGCCCGATATGACGGCGTGGAGTCAGGCCGGTCCAGCGACTCCAACGCCAACGCCAACGTGCATACCGAGTCAGTTCCACGTGCTCATCGTCTACAGCGATACCCTCGCGCCTACCCAATTGCAAAGCCAGATACTGGCCGAGCCAGGGGTTGCGATAGTTGACCTGTTCGATGCAACCAGCGGTACGCCCACCCTGGGACAACTCCAGCAATACCAGATCGTGGTGCCACTCAGCAATATTGCCTCCTCCGGGTTCCAGGATGCGACTACGCTTGGCAACAACTTGGCCGACTACGTGGATGGCGGTGGCGTGGTGGTCCAGCATGGGTTTACCTTTTACGGCCCGTTCCCGCAGGCAATCAACGGCCGATGGGTGACCGGCAACTACAACCCGTATAACTACTCGACGAACTTCCTCGATTTCGGCTTCACCCTGGGGACATTCAACGCGGGGCACCCCCTCATGGCTGGCGTCACCACCCTCCACGCCGGCTTCGCAGAGAACCTAACGCTTGCTGCTGGGAGCGACAGAGGTGGCGCAGACCAACGTCGCCACCTCGCTCGTGGCGTTCCAGTCGGTCAGCGGCGGGCACACCACTGTGGGTGTCACCGCCTACCTCGGGGCAACCTCGTCCGGGAGCGGAGATTGGGGCAAGGTGATAGCGAACGCCGGCAGGTGGCTGATTGGCGGCCCCTGCCCATCGCCCACGCCGACTCCGACAGCCACAGCTACATTCACGCCGACACCGACTGCAACGGCGACCGCCACAGCTACGGCTACATTCACGCCTACACCAACTCCAACAGCTACTCACACCCCCACTGCAACGCCAACTGCAACAGCCACGGCAACTCACACCCCGACACCAACACCCACGGCGACATTTACCCCAACGCCAACAGCCACAGCTACATTTACTCCAACGCCAACGGCGACAGCAACCGCAACACCTACGGCGACTGCTACGGCCACAGCTACGGCTACCGTGACGCCTACGGCAACCCCGACATCAACGCCAACACTAACGGCAACTCCAACGGCTACACCGACGCCAACGTCAACTGCCACGCCAGGCGGCTGTGTTCGAGGACCAGGGTATTGGAAGAATCATCCCGGTCAGTGGCCGGTAACCCAATTGCAGCTTGGGAAGCGCAACTACAAAAAACAGCAGTTGCTATCGATTCTGCATCAGCCAGTCCGCGGGAATGGACTAGTCTCGGTGGCGCATCAGGAGATTGCTGCAAAACTGAACATTGTTAACGGCGCGGATGGAAGCTGTATCGCGCAAACATTGGCAGACCTCGATGCCTTGATCGGGAATCGGATTATCCCGCTAGTGGGCAACGGATACCTGCGACCCAGAAACGTGGCATTTTACGTGAGTACTGTTAGCCGCTACAACGAAGGTATGTTGTGCGCTCCAAACTGCGATTAGCCTTCGCCTGGACCATGAACTCCACTGCCGCGACGGCGCGGCCCCCTGCCACGACCATGATTCCAACCGGCGAACGATCTGGATTGCGGACGCACATCGCGGCGACGGAAAGCGTCTCGTTGTGCGTGATTATCTGCGAATCCACGACTCAATTAGCGGGCTTGATGCTGCCGCCTGGAAGAGAATGGCAAGCGCGGTATAGATAGCAGCAATCCTATTAAGCCTGCTCTGCTCCATCACCGTTGCGAGAAAATTAGTGTCACGCCCCTTGTCCTCGGGATCGTTCACCACGAAGTCGAAGCGATGATCATATCGGGCGTCTTTATCAGTCACTTTCGCCTTGCTTGCTTTGAACCAGTAATACGCTGCCAGGAGACCAAAGACGAGTCCAGCCATGCGACAAAGCGGTAATATGATGCCGAGCGTTGTCACCGCTCTTTGAACTCGCCCGCCTGGTCGTGGGTCTCTATCACGTTGGCAGCTTCACCGTAAACTCGGATCACCGCGAAATGTGAGCCGCTGTAAAACCTCGCGTGGCCGATTCCAGAGCATTGTTTACCCGCGTTCGCGGCGCA
>VBQB01000110.1 GCA_005887855.1 Verrucomicrobiota bacterium
TGTAGAATCTTGCACATGAAAACCACGTCGCTCCTCCTCTCGTCGTTCGGCGTGCTCGCCGTAGCGTTTTTCTGTTTCGCTTCGACTGCGAGCGCGGTCGATGAACCAAAAGATAAGACTCCATGGAAAATTACCGGCCAACTCGAAGAAGCCTGTTCGTGCGACGCCGCATGTCCCTGTTGGTTCGGTTCCAAACCGACCAAGATGACCTGTGGCGGCGGTCAGGTGCTCTTCATTCAGAAAGGCAATTACGGAAAAGTGAAACTCGGCGGACTTGCCATCGCGGCTATCGGGCAGAGCCCCGAGGGTCAGACGATGATGGAATCGTTCGGAAACTGGAATTTTGGCTACAACTACATCGACGAGAAAGCGACTCCGGAACAACGCAAAGCATTGGAAGCGATTGCTGCGAAGGTGTTGACGCCGGGCGCATCGAAGAAAACCGAAACGCGCTACGTGCCGATCAACCGCAAGATTGAGGGCAAAGATCACGAGATCACCCTTGGGCAGTATGGCACGTTTCGTGGTCACCTAGTCGAAGGCGGCATGGGCGGCGCTCCGAAAATCGCGAATCCGCCGGGGGCCGATCCGCTTCATCACGAATATGCGCAGGGCCGCACGTCAAAGATGACGTACACCGATGCGGACCAGCATTGGGCCTGGGAAAACTCGAACTATATGTTTGGGACGTTCACGATCGATAATATCCAATACGAAAAATACGCCGCCGGACTTGCGCAAAAGATGGCGCAGATGAAGGACGAAAAAGGCCCCGAGAAAAAATAGCGCTGGCTGCCGATCCTGGCAGGGACGCCGGAACGAAGGATGTATCTCTGGCGCAAAGTCGCCGCGCCGCGCTGGGTGAACGCGAACGAGGCAAGATTACAAGGGCGCGCACTGGGCCAGCTTGCTGTCATCGCGAAGCCAGGCGGCAAGCGATTGCAGATGGAGATCGCATGCGGTTCACAGCCGCAAGCCCAACATCTTCTTCGCGATTTTGGCGGACGGATCGAAAAGCTGCCGCTTAACTGGTGGAAACGACTTGAACGCGACGGTAGATCAAAGCCGCTTAAGATCGGGAAGCGACTCGTCATTACAAGGAGCGGCCGTTTCCAAACCGCCCCGGCGATTTGGAAATCGCCGCTCCTTGTTATCCCAGCCGGTGCGGCATTCGGAACAGGCGAACACGCGACTACGGCGATGTCTCTCCTCTTGCTTGAACAGCTTACTTCCGGATGGAGAGCCGGTTGGTCTCTTGTCGATCTTGGCACTGGAAGCGGGATTCTCGCGCTGGCGGCCAAATACTTCGGCGCAAAGCGTGTCCTAGCCGTTGATCTCGATCCTACCGCGATTTCAACTGCGAAAACAAATGCGCGGCTAAACAAGATCGACAAAGTTGATTTTCAATTAGGCGATGTACGTCGCTGGAAGCCGGCACGCAAGATCGACATCGTTACCGCGAATCTGCTCAGCGAAATATTGATTCAGATTCTGCCGAAGCTAAAACGAAGCAATTGGTTGATTCTGTCGGGCGTTTTACGCGCGCAAGAGAAAGAATTTGTTCGTACTTTGCGACGCAGCAAGATCGACATCGTGGACGTGCGACGTCGCGGGAAATGGGTGGCGGTTTTAGCCAAAACTAGTTGACGCGGCGGACGAGTGACAGCTACGTTCCTCCAGCCTTGGCGGCTTCGGTTTCTCTGCATTCTACGCGGTTTAATCATAAGCCGCGGCGGCAACCATGCAGATCGAAGAACTTTCCTACGCCATTGTCACTCCTTATTCGATGCGCAAATCGCGCACCGGTGGGATTGTTGGGCGGTTAATTTCGCGGACGGGACTCGATCTGGTTGGTGGACGGATGTTTGCGCCGAGTGCGGAGCTGGCAAAGCGCTACGCAGAAGGGATCGTAACTGAAACCAATGCGCGTCACCGCGCGACGCAGGAGTTGATTCGCGATTACGTCCTAAAAAATTTCACGGGCAATGTTAACGGCCAGCGGCCACGCATGTTATTTCTCATCTTTCGCGGCCCCGACGCCGTGGAAAAGATTCATCGCACGGTTGGTCACATCGTGCATGAACGCACCAGCGGGGAGACGATTCGCGACACGTACGGCGATTACATCACCGATACTTCGGGCAACGTGACTTACTTTGAGCCTGGGGTACTCGCGGTTTTCGATTCAAAAGCCGTTGAGCGTGACTTGAAATTGTGGGCGGAATTTTCCGATCGTGACGGGGGCATCCTGGATCAAGTCATCAATTTCCCAGCCGAAGCTAAGATCGAGAAGACGCTCGTGCTGATTAAGCCGGACAATTTCAGATTTCCAAATTTGCGGCCGGGCGGGGTTATCGAAGTTTTTTCTCGATCCGGGCTCTACATCATCGGATTCAAGGTTCATCGGATGAGCGTTGCACAAGCGGAAGAATTCTACGGACCAGTGTTGCCAGTTCTTGAGCAGAAGCTGGGCCCAGCGAGCGGCCGGGATAATTGGGAAAGCATTGTCGAATTCATGGCGGGAAGGAAACCAAGCGAATGTCCGTCGGACAAACGTGATACTGCTGGGACGGAAAAATCCATCGCCATCGTTTATCAAGGCGTGGACGCCGTGCGCAAAATCCGGGATGTCCTCGGCCCCACCGATCCAGCGAAAGCGCCGCCCGGTTCAATTCGGAAAGAATTTGGCCAGACGATTATGATCAATGCCGCCCACGCCTCTGATTCCGCAGAAAACGCGAAGCGCGAAATGGCGATCGTGCAGATCGATGAAAATAACTTCAAACCTCTGATTGAAAACTTCTACCCCCGCCAATAGCTTGCGCTCCCATTTTGAACAATCTCACAACTAGTCCCTTTGCCATGGAAATTTCCGAACGCGCCGCTCAACTCAGTCCTTCGCTCACGCTCTCGATCGACAGCAAGGCAAAAGCCATGAAAGCCGAAGGTATCGACGTTTGCGGCTTCGGTGCAGGAGAACCGGATTTTGACACGCCCGAGCACATCAAAGCAGCGGCGATCGCAGCGCTGGAGGCTGGCTTCACGAAATACACGCCCAGCGCAGGGATTCCCGAGCTGCGCCAGGCGATCTCGGAAAAATTGGCCGCTGACAACGAGCTCAGTTATCGCGCCGCTCAGATCATTGTAAGTAATGGCGCCAAGCACGCGTGTTACAATGCCATTCTCGCCACGTGTCAACCCGGCGATGAGGTTATCATTCCAGCGCCGTATTGGGTCAGCTACCCAGACATGGTCAGATTAGCGGGCGCCGAGCCCGTAATTGTGCCAACGAGCGAGCGCAATTCCTGGAAAATGCGCGCATCGGATTTTGAAAACGCGATGACGCCACGGACAAAGATGTTGATCCTGAATAGTCCATGCAATCCGACCGGCTCCGTTTATACGCGCGAGGAATTGCAGGCGATTGTCGATGTTGCGGCTGAGGAGGATATTTACATTTTGTCGGACGAAATTTACGAGAAGCTGGTGTACGATGGCGCGAAGCACGTGAGCATCGCGTCCCTTTCCAAGGAAGCGTACGATCTCACACTTACGATTAACGGATTTAGTAAATCATACGCCATGACTGGTTGGCGCCTTGGCTATCTGGCCGCGCCGGAAGCGGTCGCCAAAGCGGTTGATTCAATCCAAAGCCATACCACATCCAATCCCTCTTCCTTCTCGCAGCACGGCGGGCTCGCTGCCCTGAAAGGCGATCAACAACCGCTCGCCGACATGCGCGAAGAATTCGATATGCGACGCAATTATATGTTCGATCGCATTTCTAAAATTCCGAACGTGACTGCGGTCAAGCCGCAGGGCGCGTTTTATGTGCTGGTCAACATCAGCCAACTCGGACTGACTTCGCAAAATTTCGCCGATCGTTTGTTGAGCAAGGCGAGTGTCGCAGTTATTCCAGGCGCCGCTTTCGGCGATGATCGCACAGTCCGGCTTAGTTACGCCACGAGCATTGACGTGATCAAAAAAGGCCTGGATCGATTTCAGGACTTTTGCCGCACACTCTGACATCGTCATCCTGAGTCGCGCCTTATTAATCGGTCATCCCGAGTCGCGCAGACGAGGAGGGACCTCACAGTCGTAGATTGCGAGAAGTTGTACCGAAAGCGGATAGTCCGCACGATCATGCACCGCACGTCTTTTTTTGTGTGATCGAACAACCTTTTGAGAGGTTCCTCGCTCCGTTCGGAATGACACGCTAAATGTAATTACATGCCTGGTTATCTCGCGCTTATTTTGCACGCGCACCTTCCCTTCGTCCGACACCCCGAGCACGAGCATTTCCTCGAAGAAGACTGGTTCTTTGAGGCGATAACCGAGACGTACATTCCGCTGCTGCTTATGATGCAGCGATTGGTAAACGACGGAGTGGCATTCAGGCTCACAATGTCGATCACGCCGACTCTCTGCGCCATGTTCCAAGACGGGCTTTTGCGCGAGCGTTATGTGCGACATCTCGATCTTTTGATCGAACTAGTAGAGCGCGAGCAAAAACGGAATCTTAATCATCCAAAACTTAGAGAACTCGCGGATTTTTATTTCGAGATCTTTTCGGAAAGCCGGCGTTTCTTTGTCGAGCAATGCAAATGCAATCTGCTTGCGGCTTTTCGCGAGTTGCGTGAGACGGGCGTACTTGAAATCATTGCCTGCGCCGCCACCCACGGCTTGCTTCCCCTTCTTCAGCAGCAGTCCCCCCAAGCCGCTCGCGCGCAGGTTTTGATCGGAAGAGATGTATATGTCGATGTTTTCGGGACACATCCAATGGGTCTTTGGCTGCCCGAATGCGCTTACGCGTCGGGCGTGGAATCGCTTCTGCAAGAAGCGAACATTCGCTGGTTCGTTCTCGACGCACACGGTCTGATGTTTGGAAAACCGCGTCCGCGCCGCGCGATTTACGCGCCATGTTACACGTCAGCTGGACCGGCCGTTTTCGCGCGTGATAGCGAATCAAGTCGGCAAGTTTGGAGCGCACAGAGAGGTTATCCGGGCGATCCGGTCTATCGTGAATTCTATCGTGACATTGGCTTCGATCTTCCGATGGAGCATTTGGGACCAATTGCGCGCGGGAACAGAAAGTTTTCCGGCGTGAAATATCATCGCATCACTGGCCACGGTGAGGAGAAAGACTTGTATGATCGTGAAGCAGCGGAAGAAGCCGCAAAGGTACACGCCGCTCATTTTCTTGAACAACAACGACGGCAAATAGCTGAAGTCGGTCGACTAGGTTTTGATCCGTTGATTGTGGTCCCCTTCGACGCCGAATTGTTCGGTCACTGGTGGTTCGAAGGGCCGGACTTTCTTGAAAATCTCATTCGGAAAGCGGCAAACGAACAGCAAAGCTTGGTCCTAACAACACCAAGCGAATATCTCTCTACTCATCCAACCCAGCAAACCTTCAGACCAGCAACATCAACATGGGGCGAAAAAGGCCATCTCGAAGTTTGGCTTAACCAGAGCAACGCCTGGATTTATCCCCACCTGCATGCCGCCGCGCAGCGCATGAGCCAAACCGCGCGCAGGCATATGAACAATCCGACACCGGTTGCTGATCGCGTCCTACAGCAACTGGCGCGCGAACTCTTACTGGCACAATCGAGCGATTGGGCGTTCCTGATGAAGACAGGAACCGCAAAGGAGTACGCCACGAAACGGACGCAGGATCATCTTGCTCGTTTCAACCGATTGCATGATCAATTCGCGGCGAACCATCTCGATGAAGCAATTCTGAGCGATTGCGAATGGCGCGATAACCTTTTCCCGAACGTAAACTGGCGGTATTACATATAACCTAATTGTCAGTCCGAGCGAAGTCGAGAGCTTGCCCTGAGCGAAGTCGAATGGGAGACTCTCACGTTTCTTCTGCTTTCTCGGGTCCAACAACAAGAGATGTCTCCCGACGTTCGCATAAAGCCACGGCGCGGGAGGCCACTCCGATCGACATGACAAAAAAGTTTAACGTGGTCATTCTAATCGCCTTGGCTTCGATTTGCGCGGCGATCGGGCAGGAGGCACCGACGCCAGCTCCAACTTCTTCGCCCACTTCGGAGGAATCTGCCGCACCCTCACCTGTACCGGAGCAAACTCCTTCAGCGTCTTCCACCAAGAGCGTGCGCATCAGCTTTGTTCCGCCGCCGATGGAAGGAACCATCAGCCTGGGCATTTACGCCGGGAATGGCAAACTCGTCCGCGTCCTGCACCAAGAAGCTGAGTTGGATGAGTTCACAGTCGGTGCCGATGCGTTGGCGACACAATGGGACGGCAAGAATGACGATGGCGAAGACTTACCGGCTGGAAAATATCATGCTCGCGGCTACCTGGTTGGTCATTTCAAAGTGGACGATCTCGGCCAAGCGACGGCTTCGCCTGTCGAAAACAACGCGAACGGAAACGTGAAAGTGAGACTCATGCCGAATCCATTGGCCAACGACGAACGGCCGATGATCGATCTTGGCATCGGATTTGACGATGAGAACAGCTTTCTTAAAACCGTGGATGGATTGCCTTTGTGCACAGTGAGCAAGATGCCAAACTTGGTTCGCGCTTTGATCACAAAGCACAGCGAGAAATCAGTCGATGTTTGGGAGGATGATGGCGCGGTCGTCGAGCAATTTCGGATCTCGAACGTCGACAAAATGATGGCTTTTGACTGTGGCAATTTTGAACTGAAGTAAGCGCGGCTGGTCACGACGAAAAATCTTTGTTAGTTAGCGCTCATGCCCGCTTCTCCCGAGTTTCAACATACCGTTGGCAAAACTGCCGGATTCAGCGGCACGTCGCTGCACACGGGCGAAAAGGTGTCGATCAAGTTGCATCCGGCGCCGGTCGATCACGGAATCAAATTCAAGCGCAAGGATTTGCAGGACGAACCGACAATCGACGCCAAGATCGAGAATCTGAAAATGGTTGAGCGCGCCACGACCATCGGCGAAGGCTCGGTGCGTGTTCACACGGTCGAGCACGTGCTCGCGGCTCTTTCGGCGATGGGCGTGGACAACGCCATTGTGGAGATGGACGCGAACGAACCGCCAATCGGCGATGGCAGCGCGCAACCTTATGTTGATGTCATCAAACGCACCGGCGTGGCCACGCAGGATGCGCCGAGAAGCTTTTTCGACGTGCGCGACACAATGCACGTGGAATCGAAAACGGGCGCGTTGCTTGTCTTGTTACCGGATGAAACGTTTCGCATTTCGTGCACGCAAGCCGGACCAAACAATCGTTTCACACAGTTCCTGTCGATGGAAATTACGCCGGCCGTTTTTGAGCGCGAGATAGCTCCGGCCCGAACATTTGTTTTCTACGAAGATGTTCAACCGCTCATGGAGAAAAATTTGATCAAGGGCGGCAGTCTCGAAAATGCGATTGTGGTGCGCGGGGAGGCGGTCTTGAGCAAAGAACCGCTGCGCTTCGCCGACGAATTTGTACGGCACAAAATTCTGGACATTATCGGCGATCTGGCGCTCGTCGGTCGGCCGATTCGCGGTCACGTGGTTGCGGTGAAACCCGGCCATGCGGCGAATGCAGAGTTGGCTCGCGCTCTCGCCCGCGAGCAAACGCGAAGAAGCGCGATGGCGGCACCGCGCACGATCCCCACCGGCGATGGCGGCCTCGACACTGACGAGGTAATGCAAATCTTGCCGCATCGGTATCCCTTTTTGATGGTTGATCGGATCATCGGCTTCGAGGCCGATAATAAAATTACGGGCGTAAAATCCATCACGATCAACGAGCCGTTTTTTCAAGGGCATTTCCCCGGTCATCCGGTTATGCCTGGCGTGATGCAAGTGGAAGCGATGGCGCAAGTGGCCAGCATTTTGTTGTACAAATTGGCTAAGACTTCGAGTCGTGTTGGCTATTTTATGAGCGCGGATGATGTAAAATTTCGCAAGCCAGTTTTTCCCGGGGACACGATTTTCATTCACGCCGAGCTAACAAAAGCGCGCGGCAATCGCCTGGCGAAAGCGAAGTGCTACTGCGTCGTAAACGACGCGGTCGTTTCGGAAGGCGAATTGATGTTCACGTTTCTCGATAAATGAGCGACGTGCAGATTCACCCGACCGCAATTGTCGATCCACAGGCAAAAATCGGCGCAGGGACAACGATCGGACCGTATTGCGTTATCGGAGCCGACGTCGTCCTCGGTCAAAACTGCTGGCTCCAACATCACGTCACCCTTTGTGGACCGACGGATGCCGGAGCGAGAAACAAATTTTACGCCTACTGCTCCATCGGCCAGCAAACGCAGGACCTGAAATACCAGGGTGAACCGACTTACCTGGAAATCGGCGATGAGAATACATTCCGCGAATTCGTCACAATCAGCCGCAGCACGACGAGCAAAGGTAAAACGCGCCTCGGAAACCGTGGAACCTTTCTCGCTTACAGCCACATTGCACACGATTGCGTGGTCGGAGATGACGTGGTTTTTTCCAACAACGGCACGCTAGCCGGCTATGTGGAGGTGGGTAATCACGCCATCATGGGTGGGCTCACGGCGGTGCATCAATTTTGCCGGATCGGACGGTTTGCGATCACCGGTGGCTGCTCAAAAATTGTCCAGGACGTTCCGCCGTTCATGATCGCGGATGGCAACCCGGCCGAAATTCGCGGGATCAATCTGGTCGGTTTGGAACGCAAGAATTTCCCACCCGAAAGCGTGAAGCTGATCAAAGAAGCGTTCCGTTTGATTTATCGCTCGAAATACAACACGCGCCAGGCAGTCGAAGCGATGCGCAAGGAATTACCTCAAAAAGAAGAGATCACCGAGATCATCGAATTCATCGAACAAAGCGAGCGCGGAATTATTCGCTAAGCGACAAACAAGCCCGAGGCTTTGGTATCAAAATTCCACGCGTAGTCCATCGTAAGCGATATGTGTGCCGGCGGGGAGCCGCGATTCCGCCGCTTGCGGCAGCTCGTGGCAGATGTGGGTGAAATAAGTCGCGTCCGGCTGGACGCGCAAGGCGATTTCCAACGCCTGATCCACACTGAGATGAGTCGGATGTGGTTTGTCGCGAAGCGCATCGATGATCAAGACTTTCACGCCCGCGATAAGATCGATAATCGAATCCGGTACGGCGCTGCAGTCGCTCAGGTAGGCGACAAGTTTTTGGTCCGCGCGCGAGAAAAGGTAGCCGTTCACAATGGAATCGCCATGCGGCACGGGCAACGGAGTGATAAAGGTCTCGCCTAGCTTAAACGGCTCATCAATAATGTGCGGCTCGGGCTTCAAATAATATGGAATCGGATTGCTGGTGTTGAACGCGAACCGAAACACGCGCTCCAGATCGCGCATCGTTTCGACCGACGCATAGACCGGCATCGAGCCCCGCGCATGGGAAAACCGCCGCAAATCGTCAAAGCCCATAATATGATCGGTGTGTGAATGGGTAAAAATCGCGGCATCGACATTGCGGATACTTTCCCGGAGTGCCTGTGTCCGGAAGTCAGTCCCTGTGTCCACCACCCACGAGCACTCTGGTGTTTCGACGTAAATTGAAGAGCGCAACCGTTGATCGCGCGGATCGGGAGATCGACATACTGCGCAATCACAGCCGATCATCGGCACACCTTGCGATGTGCCCGTGCCAAGAAAGGTAACGGCGAGTTGAAAGTTGAGGATTGAAGGTTGAATTGGCAAGCTGGCACTCTCAACTCTCAACGAACAACCATCAACTTTCTGCGATGCCCGCCGTCCTCGCTTTGTTGCGCATAAAAAATCTCGCTCTCGTGGAAGAGCTTGAATGGGAAATTGCGCCTGGTTTTATCGCCGTAACGGGAGAAACCGGTGCGGGCAAATCCATTATCATCGGCGCGTTGCAATTGTTGCTGGGGGAACGCGCCGACAAGTCGCTCATCCGCACCGGCGCGGATCTCTGCACGGTCGAAGCCGTTTTCGCGGGAGAAGATCTGAGAAAACTCAACGCGCAGCTTATCGAAGCGGGGGTCGAACCGTGCGAGAGCGATCTCATTGTCAAACGCACCTTCTCAGCCAGCGGAGGCAATCGGCAATTCATCAATGGCTCGCCGACCACGCTTGCCGTTCTAAAGAATCTCGGAGACGAACTTGTCGATCTTCACGGCCCGCACGATCACCAGTCATTGCTCTCGCCGGAGAAGCAATTGGGCTTGCTCGATTCGTTTGCGCGCGCCGAAGAGCAACTCACCGAATATCGAAAGCATTATCGTCAATTGCAGACGCTGCTCGCTGAGCACGCCGCGCTCAACACGGTGGAGACCACGCGCGAACAAGAGCTCGATCTGCTTCGCCACCAAATCAACGAAATCAGCTCGGCCAATCTGGTCGTGGACGAAGAAGAGGAAATTGAATCGCGTTATAAATTGGCCAGCAACAGCAAGCGGCTGATCGAGCTGGCGAGCGCGGTCGCGAGCAAACTTTCTGAGGCAGACGATTCGGTTCTGTCGCACCTTGCCGAAACGCAGCGTTTGCTGCGCGAACTGGAGAAGATCGACAATTCGATTACACAATTTTCGTCCGCTCACGCTGCCAGTGTGGTCGAGCTTTCCGAGATCGCACGCTCCCTTTCCAACTACGCCGAAAAGCTCGATCTTGATCCGGCGCAGCTTTCCGCCCTCGAACAGCGCGTTTCGCTCTTCGAAACTTTGAAGCGGAAATATGGCGGTTCAATCGCTGAAGTCATCGCCTTCGGCGAGCGCGCAGCCGAACGCATGCGAAAGATCGAGGGTCGCGACGCCGAGCTGGAGCGTCTGGCCGGCGAAATTGAAATTACTCGAACTAGCTTAAACCGCAGCGGCGAGGCTCTGCGCAAACTTCGGACCAAGGCGGCACCGAAACTTTCGGAACACATCCGGCGCAATCTTCGCGATCTTGGTTTTCGTCAGTCGGAGTTCGACGTAAAGCTGGCCGCGCTCGACGAACCGCGCCCGACGGGATTCGATTCGGTAGAATTACTTTTCTCACCGAACCCTGGCGAACCATTGAAGCCATTGCGGGCAATCGCATCTAGCGGCGAAATCTCGCGCCTCATGCTCGCCATCGGCGATTTCACCGCCGCGAGCGCGGGCTTTAAACATACCACTGGCTATGAAGGAATCGTCTGCGGCTTCTCCGCGATTTATGCCGGCCTCGCTCAAGTGCTCAATGAGGTGTTTGGCAAAACAATGCTGCCGCTCGGGCCGGTGAAGAAGTAAACGCGTTTTTGATTCCTGTAGAGGCAGGCGTGCCGCCTGCGAAAATCATCGGAATTGCAGCCGACACGGCTGCCTCCACAGGTGACCGCGAGGCTACGTTTGCTTTAATAAACTAGCCGCCAACTCAAGCGCCGATTCACTTTTGCCGCCGAGCATGCGCGCGATCTCTTCCTGTCGAGTTTTGCCGCGGACCTCGCGCAATTGCGAATAGGTGCGACCACGCACAACTTCCTTCGTCACCACGAAGTGGGAAGAGCCAGTCGCAGCGACTTGGGGAAGGTGGGTGATGCAAATCACCTGATGATCCCGGCCTAATGTCTGCATCTTCGC